>CADARG010000044.1 GCA_902790255.1 uncultured Pseudomonadota bacterium
TGCAATCCCACTCATTACTTGTCCGGGTTTTCCGTACAAATCCCTCATTATCTCACCGATTGAAATTTTATTCGCAAAACCTCTGATTACTTTCGGAGCGATCATGTACGCGTGGAGAAAAATACTCAAACATTGCCCTAAAGAAATGACAAAAAAAACCAATCCGACGCTATATATTCTCTCGCTCACACCGATGAGATCATCTCCGCCCATCCACGTTGCAAAAATCGTAGATACCAAAACGGACGTAGGAAAAATCTTCGAGGAAACTGAGAAATCTTTCATATTTTTTACGTTACGCCCCGCGAAAATTCCCACAGCGAGAGTTACAACCAGATACAAAACTACGACAACTGAATCTATCACGAAAAAACTCTTCTCACTCACTAAAAAAAGGTTACAAAATTACAAACAAAAACTCAACTTAAAAAACCGAAGACCACCTCCCTCAAATTCCAAGCAGTTAAAAAACGTAATCGAAAAATATTGAGCTGTAACATACTGCTGATCATATTACAAATAACGGTCAAATCTTACTAACAACCAAATCAGGATCGTAAGGATGACTTAAAGTCTTCAAGTACTTTCCCAATACGAGCATGGTAAAAAACGACGCAAACGCCCCAAATATCTGACTGATAATAACATAATCCTCTGGAACGAGATATCTAAAAGCAACTATGGAAACAACTCCCGTAATAACACTAATTAAGTAAGTTTTTACATCTGTCTTTAAATTAAATATATATAGAAACATAGGAGCTGCAACTGTCGGCATCCAAAAATTAGAAAAAAACAATCCAAAATCAACCATACTGTAAAACATAGTTGCAACATAAATGCACACAATTCCAAGGAACACAGTAACTGTTCTACCCAACATTAATTCTAATTTATCATTCATTTTAGTGGGCCATAACACAGCAAAAACATCTCTCGTCGCCGCAATAGATGCAACATTCAGAAGAGAATCCGCTGTCGACATGATAACAGCGAGCACTCCAGAAATTGCGATCCCTTTTACAACCGTCGGAAGGGAATAATCCAACACATTTAAGAATGCGTTATTCGGATCTATTCCTGGAAATATTAGAATAGCACAAAGAGCTATGACGGACACCACCGAATAAAATGGGACATACAAAATTCCGGAAATAACCAAGGACTGCGTGGCCTGCTTTTCATCTTTCGCCATGAAAATTCTTTGCATCAATTCAGGACAAAAATCAGGAAAAGAGCAATAAGCAAAATACGCGAGAAATAACAAAAATGACCCTTCATACGATGTTAGTTCTTTATATTTGGAAGGCAAGTTATCCATCAAATATTCCCAGCCTCCAACCTTCTCTAAAGCAACATTCGCCATCAAAGGTATACCTATAATCAAAATGCCAAACTGCAACACATCAGTAAAAACCACAGACCTTATTCCTCCAAAAGAAGAATAAGCTATTATAATGAGGCTCCCTATGATGATTCCATGAAACTCGGGAATTCCCAAAAATGAATTGCAAATACATCCTATCGCTTTAACTTGAATTGCAACATATCCAACAGAAAACAAAACATTTGAAATACCGCTTATAACCTGACCAGGTCTACCGTACAAATCCCCCATTATTTCACCTATAGAGATCTTATTTGCAAATCCTCTAAGGACTTTCGGAGCAATTACATACGCATGAAAGAAAAGATTCAGAGTCTGCCCCAATACGATAACAAAAAATGCTAACCCGATACTATAAATTCTCTCGCTAACACCAATTAGGTCATCCCCTCCCATCCATGTCGCAAAAATTGTGGATACCAAAACAGACGTAGGAAAGATTTTTGCTGAAACCGAAAAATCTTTCATACTTTTTACGTTACGTCCTGCATAAATTCCCACAACGAGAGTAATAACCAGATACAAAACTACAATAACCAAATCTATCATGAAAAAACCTTTCCCACTTATCAAGGAAAAGGTTACAAAATTATAAATAAAAACTCAATACAAAAAAGTTAACGCTAGGTTTCTTTCAAAACCTAGCGAGATAGTGAGATATACAAAGAAAGAATGAAAACCCACAATTGCGTGGATTCCCACTTATATAGTGCCAGGAACACCTGACATAGCGCTAAGTTCATGAGGAGAATTTAACGCCTTTTCGCTCGATTGCGAATCTATATCTTTTATAGTGTATCCTCTGCCCCAGATGGTCTCAATATAACACTCCCCACCGAGAGCGTCCATGAGCTTCTTCCGCAGTTTGCAGACGAATACATCTATTATCTTTAACTCAGGTTCGTCCATGCCACCATACAGGTGGTTCAAAAACATATCTTTGGTCAACGTGGCACCCTTTCTCAAGCAAAGCAACTCCAAAATTGAGTACTCCTTGCCTGTAAGGTGCAAGACGTTGCCATCGACTTCCACGCGACGACTCTGAAGGTTAACTGTCATTCTGCCGATCTTTATAACAGACTCGGCATGGCCCTTAGACCTTCTTATAACTGCTTGAATCCTGGAAACCAACTCCTTCCCCTCGAAAGGCTTGGTAATATAATCATCGGCTCCAATGTCCAAGCACTTAACCTTATCTTTACACTCGGATAATCCCGAGACTACAATAACCGGCGTTCCTATGTTTGCACTACGCAGCCTCTTGATCACCTCTACCCCATCAATGTCGGGTAACATCAAATCCAAAATGATACCATCGTAGTCATAAATCTTGCCGACTTCTAAACCATACTGTCCAAAGCTTGTAGAGTCAACCACTACACCCTCTTTTTTTAACAGAGACTCAATTCCCTTAGCAGTTAAGGTATCATCTTCTATCAATAATACTCGCACAACTTACCTCCAAATACCAACTAAATCAAGACCAATATTTTTAAATATCATCTCTAATTGGTACGCTATCTAAAATTTACTAAAAATTTATTAAGATTTTAAGTAGTTTTTTGTAATTTTTCTATTTTTTTTATATCCCTCTTATTGTTTCCCTCATTTTTGAGATCTTTTACGCTTATAATATTTTTAAATTTTTCTTCAGAAATATTAAAAACACCCATAATTTTTGAGTCCTCAATCTTATTTTCATGAAGAATTCTTATTAATTCATTCTTTTGATCCTCTACCATACGGTTAATACCAAAATGAACTTTATCAAGAATTTTACCCATTACCTTCATATAGGTTTTATAGCGTGAGGAACTCACTAATTTTTTCATTGAAAAAAGAGAAGTAGTTACCTTTTCATGTTCTTTATTTTTCAAAGAATCTTTCATCTTCTCCATTCTTCCGCCAGTCATTATAAAATCTTCAGCGAATTCGTATTTAGCTATATCTCGCCAATGAATACCGCAACCAAGTCTTTTAACAACTTTGTGTACGCTGCTCTGAACTTCATATTCATTGAAAGGAAAACTTTTCATTTCCTTCAGAACTTTTATGGCTTTTTCTCCTTCTATGCCGAGTTTATGACAAATTTCCCATAAATACTTACGCAGAGCATAATGAAAAATATTCGGTAGCGTATTATTAATCTCCTGAAAATAATCAATTATCTCCTCCAAATTTTTCAGGGAATTTTCATTTGTCACAACACTCGCTATTTTCTCATAAATTTTTTCTTCCATGATTTCTGCGCAAGGACAAACGTCTATTATAGACTGTTTACAAAGCATGTATATCTTGTCTTCATCGGTAGCACAGTCGGTTATCTCCTGGATTTTCCCATCATGCATCCATTCCCCGATTTTCCCTAATATTTCTATTTGTTTCTTCGCTTGATTTTCTGTGATATTTCCCTTGATACCTTTAAAATTAACCAGCATTTCTTCCATCGGGAGATTAATTTGTTTACTGTCAATCTTCAGAGAACCTTCATGCACAAGAATTATTTTATTTACTGGATTTACTTTCT
The DNA here is from genome assembly GCA_902790255.1 of uncultured Pseudomonadota bacterium. Lineage (GTDB taxonomy): Bacteria > Pseudomonadota > Alphaproteobacteria > UBA3830 > UBA3830 > UBA3830. The sequence continues at coordinate 3,915 of CADARG010000044.1, forward strand.
GCGTTAATTGTTTTTTCGTTTTATTATCTGCTTGGTCACCCGACTTTGCTTTGGCTTCCGATTTAGACTCCGACTTTGAAAAGTCCACCACAATATCGGTCAAATCTCTAGAAAATTTTTTCGAATCGGTTATCAATAATTTCACTGAGGGATTTTCGTTCAAATTCATTCCAACATCTTCAAGTATTGAAGAAACAACTGATCTTATCATGCCTTCCTCGGGAAATTTTATCTTATTCTCGTCTATTTGGTATACAAAGACCATATTAATTCCGCGATCTACAAGGGCTTTAAAATTTTGCAGGTAGTTCATATCGATTATTTTTTTAGGAGCAAAAAGTAATGCTCGATCTATTTTTTTATTCTTTTCGCGATCAAAACTTAAACGTTTTTCATAAAAATCCGACCAAATATGTTTATTTTCTTTGGAAAAAGCTGCATCTGAATATGAAAATACAACTCCTTCACAATTAAATACTACCAAGGTTTCCTTATCTGCATTTTTCAACTTCGAAAAGACAACATCTAAGTCGGACGCTGTTGCATTATCTCGATTTTTTGATTTTAAAAGAACATCTTCTTGTCCGGAAACCGTCATATTGTTCTTACTCTCAGCCGCAGGAACGACACTTGGCATGGAAGAAACCTTCTCTGAGTCCTTTCCAAGAGTTATTCCAAAAATAAAAAACAAAAATACAACAACAAAATTACGCATGAATTTTCTCCCATATAAAGTATGATTATATATTCTTTTTGTATAAATTTTATATAAATTTGTTTGATTTTTCGATTTTTATTGATATACCCCACTCTCGGAAGAAGAATCGAAATTCTTCTCCCTACCTTATGAGATATAAAACTTAATCTGCTGTGTGCAAACTAATTCCGAAAGGAGAAATTACTTCCTTTTTATAAGGCATATGCGCTTTCAGGAAATCAACAATTTCCCAATGTTGCCCCAAAGTTGCAAGCTGCAAAGCCGTCGAGCCATCATTTGCTTTAGCATTCACATCAGCACCCTTATTTACCAAATATTCCACAACGCTGAAACGGCCGAAAAAAGCAGCTTTCATCAAAGGAGTTAAACCATCATCTCCCCGGATATTAACATTTACACCATCTTCCACCAATGACTTTACGATTTTCAAACGCCCGAGCTTAGACATTGCAATTATTTTTTCATTCGCCGAATCATTATTTACTATCGAATGCTGATTATTTGAATATCGATTTTTCAACATCTGATCGGTCAACAAAACCGGTCTCATTATCTCCGTTTTCATTGGTGTATGGTTATTACACTGAACAAGATCATCCGACACAGCCAAAGAAAATTGAATAAATAAAAGTAACAAGATCGGACACAGGTTTAAAAATTTTAATTTCATCTTTTATCTCCTAACTTATTTTCGGTTCTTTACAGGAAAAACACCAAAACTATCTGCAAAAATTATATAATGCATACAAATAAAATTATCAATAAAAAATTTATATATTTTATAAATATATGACAAAAAATAAAATAGATTAACGTTTTCTCCATCACAGATATAGCAGAAAATTATGGAGAAATAACAAACTTGTCATCATACATCGACCGATACCTGAATTATTTCCTGAACATAGACGTTACAAGAGTTTATATCTACTTCAGGTGGTTGATAATACATACTCATAGTTGCAACATACCCTTATTTTATGTTAGATATGGTGTACAGGTAGTGAGTTTATTTCAATTTAGTTAAGAAGTTTTATCAGATAAATCCTGCTCAGATACAAAAACGCGCCCCTACGGGGCGCGTCAAAAACGAAGAAAGATAACTTTTAAGCTGCTTTATTTTCCAACATCTTTTTCATCTTACGAAAACGAGATGAAAGCAAACAATCGCAAGTATTTCTCAAGTAATTGTCAATACCACCATTCTTCTCAACGGTACGAACCGCATGGGTTGACAACCTAACTCTAACCCTGATTCCCAAAGCTTCACTCAGGAAAGAAACATTCTGTAAATTCGGCATAAATCTGTGCCTGGTCTTGTTATTAGCATGGCTAACTCTGTTACCGTACAAAACCTTTTTACCTGTTAATGGGCATACTCTAGCCATTTCAAAACCTCTTTTTCATTAAGCATGTATACTTATACAGAACACAAGTTTTTATGTCAACTGATAAATTAACTTTCCGACTATTCTGCTCTGTTTTCATCTAGTTTTTGAGCCGCAAAAATTGTTTCTTGGATTTGCGTTGCCAAGTCCTTCATGTTTCCCGGAGTATGAGGCACAAACACAACGTTCGACTTTGAATTTCCGCCGATTTCCTTCAAGGTATCGATGTACTGAATCATAAGGACCATATCCATAACGTGAGACGCATTAGTTCCAGGAATCTGTTTGACAAATTCTTCGACAGATTGCCCCATTCCTTCAATAATCGCCTGACGCTGTCCTGCTATACCTTTTCCGTGCAAAATACTGGATTCCGCCTCCGCTTCAGCCTGCTTAATCTTGATAATCTTTTCTGCTTCTCCCTTCTCGGTTGCCGCAACCCTCAATCTCTGAGCAGTGTTAATTTCATTCATCGCGGCCTTAACATTCGCATCAGGGTTTACATCGGTAACTAGCGCTTTAATAATTCCGTAACCGAATTCCGCCATCTGTTCCTCCAGCTCTGTTTTTACGGCAATCGCGATGTCATCTTTCTTGGAAAAAACGTCGTCCAAAACCAACTTCGGAACTTGAGCCCTGACCAAATCAAAAACGAAAGCCCTAATCTGATGCTCTGGGTCTTGTAACATATAACAAGCCTCGTAAACTTTTTCCGGAAGTACTCTATACTGGACCGCTACAACTAAATTGACGAAGACATTATCCTGAGTTTTTGTCTCCACCGAGACATTCAGCTGACTGATTCTCAAAGAAAGTCGAGTAAATATGCTGTCGATCAACGGAATCTTAAAATGCAATCCCGAATGAGCTATGCGATGGAATTTTCCAAGTCTCTCAATAATCGCACAACTTTGCTGCTGAACAATAAAAAATCCGTTGTAAATAAAAATCAAAAGTAAAAAAATTAAAAACCCCAACATTGATCCCTCCGCTTCGCTCATAATATTTCCTCCTCAGTATTTGACTAAATCTCAACAGCGATTTTAACAACTATTATACAAACAGTCTACATTGAAAAAGTTAACAAAAAGTTTATATAAACTCTTTTCCTGATCTATCCTTCAATAGAGAAAGAGAATATAACGCTAAAGCAGACACGAGAAAGATCGGAATTACAGCCAAATAAGAAGAATTTCCAACTAGATATTCCATAACTGGAGGAGTCAACCCTCCAAAAATCGCCTGAGCAAAGCTAAGAGAAAGAGACACTGCCGTACAACGAACTTCTTTTGGAAACGATTCAGCGAAAAATGCCGCTCGGCAAGAGTAATATACTCCCAAAAAAAATCCCATCGATAGTTGTAAAACTAACCAAAAATAGTAAGACACAGATGAAACGCAAAACATATATCCGCCGGAAATCAACGAGCCCCAAATGCCTATCGATAAAAACGGCTTTCTCCTGAAGATATCGGATAAATATCCTGCACCCAAAATTGAAACCAAAGAAACTATCGACGATCCTGCTGCACACGTTGCAGATTGTTTAAGATTTAAAATTCCTTGAGTCACCAAATATCTCGGAAGAAAAGTCCATAAGGTATAAAAGAACACTGCACTGAAAGCAGTGATAGAAACCGTGCAAAAAACTTCCTTTTTATGTTTCATCAACATCTCGAAAATCGAATCTTTC
>CADARG010000045.1 GCA_902790255.1 uncultured Pseudomonadota bacterium
ATCCAGACATTTTGCTGTGAAATATACTTTCAGCCTTGATTACGTATTGAGGCGTTGCCGCTGCTCCGAATGGTACATTTAAGTTTTCTTCGCTATTTGCCTCGCTTTTTTCAACTTTGGAATTACTTCCAAACATTCCAAAAATTCTATCTGCTGAACTCATTTTCTATCTCCACAACTCAAACTACATAAAAACAACAAACTAAATACTCCTATTTAACCGGCGGCCGGAGGTGGCAAAGTAGCGACTAGTCTTATAGATGCCGTTAATTCCTCCAACTGGAAGTGAGGTCGCAAATATATGGTGGCTTTATAAGAGCCGGGCTTGCCCGGAACATCATATACATCAACTCTTGCTTCTCTCAGAGGGAATCTAGATTTCAATTCCATGTTTGCAGCATCATTTAAAAGAACATAACCGGCAATCCAGTTATTTAGGTAAAGAGAAACGCCGTCTTTTGTCAGGAAAGAACCGATTTTATCTCTCATAATAGCCTTTACGTAATGCGCAAACCTTGAAGCACAGAGCAAATATGGAAGCCTTGAACTTAAAGAAGAGTTCGCATTTGCGTCATCGGTATTGTAAATTTTCGGCTTTTGTGTCGTTTGACCACCGAAAAATGCCGCAAAATCTGTTCCTTTACTATGGCAAATCGCTAAAAATCCCAAATCACTCAATTCTTTTTCACGACGATCTGTAATTGCTATTTCTGTCGGACATTTCAGCGCTAAATCTCCATCTGTCGTTTTGAAAGTATAGGCAGGAAGTCCTTCAACTAATCCTCCTCCTTCAACTCCTCGGATGGACGCAGGCCATCTGTATAATGAGAAAGCGTGTCCAATTCTTTGAGCCATTACAAACGCGGCATTTCCCCAACAAAATTGAGAATTATCTGCTCCGTCGATTTGCTCAACAAAATGCATTCCTTCAACAGGAAGCGTATCCGGTCCGTAAGGCAATCTCATTAGAACTCGAGGCATGGTAAGTGCTACGTATCGAGAATCCTCTGAATTTCTGAACGAATTCCACTTTATCATTTCCGTTGAATCAAAAATTTTTGCTAAATCCCGAGGTTCAGTCAGATGGGCAAAGCTGTCCATGTCGAATAATCTCGGATGAGCTGCTGCGATAAACGGCGCATGCGCTGCGGCAGCGACATTAGATATTTTTTCCAACAGTAAGATATCTTGAGGATGTCTTGTAAACTCATAAGCTCCTATTAAACAAGAATAAGGATGACCTCCGAAAGTTCCGTATTCTTCTTCGTATATTTTCTTAAACATCTGACTTTGGTCGAACTCGATAGCATGTTCAAGATCATTGAGAAGATCCTTCTTGGAAATATTCATTACTCTGATCTTTAAATAAGTAGAGGTTTCGGTGTTCATCACAAGGTAATGTAAACCTCTCCATACTCCCTCCAATTCTTGGAAAGCCGGATGATGCAAAAATTCATTAACCTGCACACCCAGTAAGTCATCGATCTTCTGAACGCATCTTTCGGCAAAGGTCAAAGGATGGCGAACACTTTCAGGTTTTTCGATTTCTACCTGATTTAGGAATTCTACGATTAACGCACAAGCATATACCTCTGCTGACGGTTCTCTTGCAAGTTTTCCTTCAACAAACATTTCTTTCAAAATACTTCTCTCAGAAGATTCTTCTTGTTTGTTTTCAGATTTTTCATCTGATTTGCTCTTTTCTTTGACGTTTGTCGCAATGGTATCTTTAGACGAGGTCGCAAAATCAGCCGTAATAGTCTGTTTGTTGCTTTTTAAAACAGCTTCAATTTCAGATTTCAGTTGCGCTTTTTTCGTTTCGTCATTTATTACTTCCATGAGGAGTCTTTGCAGGACGTCGTTCCCCTCTAATTTTACCGACATATCGTTTAATTTTGTGCGAGTATCAAAAATTTTACCTACTTTCGGTATTTTTTGCACAATGCTTATCGGATTAAAGTCATCAATACTTTTAAAAAACAACTCTGCAGCTACGAATTCGCCGTCATTGTCGACTTTATTGGCTACCTGAATGGCCAAGCGAGGATTTACTGACGCCATAAATTCAGAAAAATTATCTCTATCAACTTCAACGAATTTTCTCTTTCTTACAGGAGGTAGAGGATCAGTAACCATTCCGGATAAATCTGCCATGACTCCAAACACGAAAGGAAGCTCTTTCTTTACAATAGCGTTTCCTATCTCTACGTCATAGGTTATACGAACTCGTGCTGGACGGACCCTTTCTAATATATGCTGCGTACTTTCCACCATTACTACACCTTTTTATATACCAAACCAGAACCAAAATCTGGTTCTATTTTTATTCAGAATAAACGAAATTCATTTACAAGAAGTTAATTTTTATAAAAAAGTTATAGGATCGATATCAATTGTGATTTTTATATCATTTGGAATTTTTATTTGAGAAATCCATGTTGAAATTTCAGTATTAAGCGCATTTTTTCGAGTTGATTTAAGCAAGATTCTCCAGCGAAATTTTCCTCGAATCATGAAAATCGGAGCGGGAGAGGGGCCGAAGATTTTTATATTTTTCGGGCATGTTTTTCTTAAAAGTTTTGCGATATTTTCGGTTTTTTGTTTATATTTTCCGGAAATTATTATGGATGCGTATTTTGTGAACGGCGGGAGCTGATGATTTTTTCGGTTTTCGATCTCAAGATTTATGAAATTTTCGGAGTTATTTTTCAAAAGAGCCTGAAATAGAGGATGATCTCCTTTGAAAGTCTGAACGAGAATTTCTCCCGGCTTTTCTTCTCTTCCTGCCCTTCCCGCAACCTGATTTATTAGCTGATAAGTATGCTCCGATGCTCTAAGATCAGCTCCAGACAGCCCCAGATCGCCATCGACGATTCCTACTAAAGTGATATTCGGAAAATGATGACCTTTTGCTAAAATTTGGGTTCCGACGATAATATCAACTTCGTTGTTGTGGATTTTGGCCAGACTTTCTTCCATATCTTTGTCAGATGAGAAAGTATCTGATGAAGCAATCAGAACCCGAGCAGTTGGAATTTTTCGTTTGATTTCATCACAGATTCTCTCCACGCCGGGACCAAACGGGATGTAAGTATTTTCCGCTTCACAATGAATACATTTTTTTGGAATCGAGATTTTATGTCCGCAGTAATGACATATTAACTTATCCATGTCTTTGTGATAAACAAGCCATGTTGAACAATTCGGACATGCCAATTTTTCTCCGCAACCTTTGCACAAGGTAATTGGAGAATATCCGCGGCGATTCAAATAAATCAGGCATTGTTCCTTTTTTTCAAGTCTTTCTTTTATTGCGAAATATAGAGGCGGCGAAATAAAACCGTCGAACTTATTTTGTCGCATGTCTATTAATCTGAGAGTTGGCAGTTGAGAAATTCCGTAGCGACTTTGAATATTAAAATATCCGTATTTGCCATTTCGGGCATTTACAATGCTTTCGATGGAAGGAGTTGCAGATGACAGAATCAGAGGAATATTCGAAATTTTTGCCAGAACCACCGCCATGTCGCGAGCGTTGTAACAACCTTGTTCCTCTTGTTTATAAGACGAGTCGTGCTCCTCATCAACTACTATTAATCCGAGATTTTTGAAAGGAATAAACAACGCCGACCTAGCTCCGATAACAACACATTTTTGACCAGAATTTACTGTAATCCAGGCGGATTTTCGATTTTTCACGGAAATTGTTGAATTCCAAATTATTGGAGAAACTCCCAAGTATTTTTCGATCCTCTTGAAAATTTGTTCGGTAAGTGCGATCTCCGGGAATAAAATTAGAATTTGGTTTCCTTTGTCGAAAATTTCTTTCGCTTTTTTCAGATAGACTTCGGTTTTTCCCGAGCCCGTTACCCCCTGAAGTAAAAACGGTCGATTATCCTGCATAGTGTCAAATGCTTTTTGCTGTTCCTCATTTAAATTGATTTCTTGAGATTTGGAATTGCAAATATCTTGCGAAATTTTGATTTCCCTTTTTGCTGAAAAAATAGTTTTCTCCGCAAGAATCATTTTCAGAATCATTCCGCGTGGAATCAGGGTGTATGATGCCATCCAGTTAAGAAATTTTACGTAATTTTCGCCGATGTTGTACGGATGAACTTTTGCTATTGATTTCAGCTCTCTGTTGGTTTCGATTTTTTCTGAAGACACCACTCCCAGTACTGATCGATTGGACATACCGAAAGGTACTTCGACGATAGTTCCTTCAGGCAAATCGCAATCGTGTTCATACTGAAAACATTGATTGAAAAGTCCGACCGTAATAACTGATATTTTCATTTCTTTACACAAAAATCTCGGTATATTCTAGCATGAATTTTGATCTTTGTAGTTTATAAAAGTGTTTCAAACATTTATAATGCCTCTCGAAGCATCAATTACGGGAATAATGAAATGAGAAAAATTCTGGTAGGTTTATCAGGAGGGGTCGATTCGTCAACAACTGCAGCGTTATTAAAAAAACAAGGTTATGACGTCATTGGCGTGACTATGGCTATTTGGGGAGATCGAAAAGTAAAACCTTCCACAGGAATTCATGGCGCTTGCTTAGGTCCGGATGAAAAAAAAGATATAGAGGCAGCGCAAAGAATCGCCGGATTTCTCGGAATTCCTTATCAGGTGATCGATTGTTCAAAAGAGTATGACGATATTGTTCTGAAATATTTTAAAAGCGAGTATTTATCGGGCAGGACACCGAATCCGTGCATTCGTTGTAATTCTTTGATAAAGTTTGGAGTTTTACCGTTAATTGCAAGAGAAAAGGGGATAAAATTCGATAGATTCGCGACAGGACATTACGCGAGAATCGTTGAAAAAGATGGAGTTTATCATTTGGCGCGCGGAAAAGATAGATCAAAAGATCAATCATATTTCGTGTACAAATTAACTCAAGATCAGCTGAAAAATTCCCTCATGCCGTTGGGAGAGTACGAAAAAACCGAAGTCAGAAAAATGGCGAAAGATTTCGGACTGGATGTCTCCGACAAACCCGACAGCCAGGATTTTTACGAAGGTGATTACAACGAGCTTCTTGAAGTCAAAGAAAAGGAAGGTAATATTGTTGATACCGAAGGGAAAGTTCTGGGAAGGCACAAGGGTATCTGGAATTATACCGTTGGCCAAAGAAAGGGAGTGGGAATTTCGTCGAGCGAACCTCTCTATGTGATCAAGCTTGAAAAGGAAACCAATACTGTTGTTGTGGGAAATATCGACAAGACTTTCAAAAAGTCATTAATTGCTACGGAAATCAATTCTCCGTCGGGCGAGATAATAAAAAACGGCAAATATTTCGCGAAAATTCGTTCTTCTCAGCCATTAAAAGAATGTCAGGTTGAGGTCGTTGATGACAAAATAAGGATCGAATTTTCGGATTATCAGAAGTCGATAACTCAGGGGCAGTCTGTTGTGATTTATGATGGTGAATTCGTCGTTGCCGGGGGAATTATCGACGAAGTTTTCTGAAAAACCTGTTAGAAAATCTTTATTCGTTTTTCATAAGCAGATTTGGGAATGTTTACAGCTGCGTTAACTTCTTTTTAACTATTAGCTGGAACAATGAATCCGTGTTAGTTTTTGTTGTATGGAGCGTGTGATGAAATGGTTTGCCAAAAAGGTAGTTGACGGGGGGGGGGTAATGATCTAAAAAATCAAGAAAAGTCATATGGTTGTATCTCTAAATCTCTCAAAAATTTAAAATATCTCGCCAGACAATTTTCGGGATTTCTAGCACCGCGATGCGAAGAGGAATTATGCCGTGGTTCCATTCTTATTGAATTCGCTGTCTGTATGCCGATTTTGATTATCTTGTTGTTTTATATTAATGACTTAGTGAAAATTAAAAGATATTACTCACAAACTGAGTTCGTTGGACAGCAGATAGCGAATATTATTCAGAATATTTCTAAGGGTCAACCTGTGACTATTCCTCATTTGAAATATGCAATTTCTCTTGCTCTTTTGAGTGTATATCCTGGGAAAACAATGTACTCGATTACGGGAACGGATAATCGTCATGAACTTTCGCATGATTCGTATGTTGTAATTCATTATGTAAAAGGTCTGTCTGGAGGAAAAGCTTCTGTTTTATGGAATAGGTTTTTTTATCAGGCATCCTGCGTTACTCCGTTAGGTTTGACAGATGGTTACGCAGGTTTAAATTCAGCCTATACTGTTGTAAAAGCAGGAACAGATGTTGAACCATCAACTATTTATCCAACCTTAAAAATAAAGGAAGGCGAGGTGAAAATTATTGTAGAAGTTCAATTTGTTAATGATGCTTCAAGAATGAAGTTGAGCGATTATGTTCCATCGGACGATCAGCCAACTCGAGCGAAAAAAGCATTTGGATGTCGATTAATAACACCGAAAAATTTCTTTAACCTACATGAGCGTCAGGGGAAATATTTTCCTTCTGTCGTGATCTTCACACCGAAAAAGGGATTGTTTACAGACACTAGACCTCCATCATAATTATTACTGACTCTGTTTCTGTTTTTTTTATTCAAAGTTTTGTAGAATATATAATATTTCGAATGAAAATAGATTTAGTGAACGACACGATCTATGAATACTGCAAGCCTTGAAAAGATTGAAGTTGAATACTCTTGAATATTGATGTACTATAGCGCCACGAGAAAAGGGAATTATTTTCATGAAAAAGAATGTGCATCCTGATTATCACAAAATAACAGTTATAATGACGGACGGTTCATCCTTCGAAACCAGAACTACTTGGGGAAAAGAGGGCGACACTTTAAAATTGGACATTGATTCAAAGTCACATCCTGCTTGGACAGGTGTTCGACAGTTGGTTGACACAGGCGGACAGGTTGCGAAGTTCAAAAACCGTTATCAGTCTTTCGGATTGAAAGCAGATTAATTTGGAAAAGGGAGTTTCTCCCTTTTTGTGTTTCTGAAATGAGATCACTAGTTCTGTTTTTTTTGTTGATCTGGAGTTTTTCGGTAGGAGCTGATGCTCCGACGAAGTTTGGTGCTCCAGTGAAGGCTGCTTTTGTGATGGACGCCAGGACAGGAAGATACATCTGCGGATACAACGAGGATGTTAAAACTCAGCCGGCATCTTTGACAAAGATGATGACGTTGCTTTTGACCTTCAAAGCGCTCAAGAATCGAAAGATCAGGTTGAATTCGAAGCTGAAAATTTCAAAAAATGCAGCCAGTCAACAGCCGTGTAAATTGGGGTTGAAAGTAGGGGAAAAAATTACCGTAAGGAATGCGATTCTTGCTTTGGTTACGAAATCAGCTAACGATGTAGCGGTGGCTCTGGGAGAATTTATCGGAGGTAATGAAAATACCTTTGTTTATCTCATGAATAAAGAAGCGCGCAGACTGAACATGAAATCTACGGTTTTTATAAATCCGTCCGGGTGGAAAAATCCGAAGCAGCTTACGACCGCGCGTGATATGGCCAAATTAGCCAGAGCATTGATCAGGGATTATCCGAGATATTATCACTTTTTTGCTACGAAAAAGTTTTCATATAAGAGGGCAAGTATAAAAAATCACAACAAATTGCTGGGGTCTCGTAACGGTGTTGTCGTCGATGGTATCAAGACAGGGTATGTTGCGGCTTCCGGATATAATCTTG
>CADARG010000046.1 GCA_902790255.1 uncultured Pseudomonadota bacterium
TTGTAGGAGAAAATATGATGTTAACCAGATTATCGAAATTTTTGAAAAATTCTAAGGGTGCGACAGCTATTGAGTACGCGCTTATAGCGAGCTTGATCGCGGTTGTGGCAATTACCGGTATGAAAGCAATAGGTAACAAGATTCTGCATCAGTTAAATAACATTGCGACAAACCTTGGTTAACGTTTTGGCTTTGTGTAGAGATTCTCTATGCAAAGCTGGTTCTGGGTTTTTGTTTTGCATATTAATTTTTTGCTGAATGTGACGTTTATGGGAGAGATGTGATGTTGGTTAAGTTATCGAGATTTTTGAGAGGTTCTAAGGGTGCGACAGCTATTGAGTATGCGCTTATAGCGAGCTTGATTGCGGTTGTGGCAATTACCGGTATGAAAGCAATAGGTAATAAAATTCTGCATCAGTTAAATAACATTGCGACAAACCTTGGTTAACGTTTTAGCTTTGTGTGGAAATTCTCTACGCAAAGCTGGTTCCAGGTTTTTTGATTACTCTATGGTTTACAGCGGAGGGAAGAAACAGTTGTTTGTTCTCTGTACCGGATTTTCCTTTGTCTTTTGTTAGCGGAGCAAAATAGATCCGCTTCGGATTTATGCATAATTTTTGACCATTTGTTTCCCGTTCCGGTTATTGTGAGAGCCAATCGGAAAAGTGTGAGTCAGCATTAGATAAAGAAATGATTTTTGACATAACAATTTTTCTGTGAAATTGGTATAACCAGGAAAACCCAACAAAAATACCCCGAAAACTATCCGTCTCCGGGGTATATCGAATCGAAAAGGCCCAGATTAACTTACTGTACTTTGCGGGTTTCTGTCCTACTCGGGTTATTCTCAAGCGAAGGCTTTTTTTCTGGAGGCTCTTTTAGTTTTATAGTGCATATACCTCCCAGCGATTGCAACATCTGCTTGTTTCCACTTGGTAGATGATTTGCTTTGGCCGCAATAAGATCTAGTACCCCCCTTCTGCTCACCCCGCCTTCGCCTACTCCATGAATATTTGCTATAGATTCAATTCGATTATCCGGAATATTTTTCAACAAAAAACCATCTATCGTTAAATACTTCAGAGTACGAGGAAAAGACCATATTTCCGTAGGTAGTGAAGCAATATTGTTATGACTGATATCCAGTATCTCTAAATTCTTCACATTTCTCAAGAACAAGGGAATGCTTTCTACTTTGTTTTTGCTTAAATTTAATCTTTTCAGATCTTTTAGCCTAACCACATCACAAGGTACTCGATTTAAATCCTTATTACTTAGATCCAAAGACTCAACGTAGTCAAAATCATCCTCCTCAAAATGAAGATTTGTAATCCCTAAACGAGTAGCTGTATGATTTTTTTTTGTTAAGAACCTTCGCACACTAAGATCACAACTAGAATTGAGAATTACTTTATCCAAATTAGGCAAAGCCTCTATTTCTTTCGGAAGATCAATTAATGATTTATTATAAAGAAGATTAAGTACCTCTAAATTTTTTAAGTTTCTTATCTCCTTCGGAAGAGTCGTGATTTGTGCATCAGGTAATGACAATTCCTTTAAATTCGTTAGGTTCCATATTTCTTTCGGAAGAGTCGTGATTTGTGTATTAGGTAATGACAATTCCTTTAAACTCGTTAGGTTCCATATTTCTTTTGGAAAGCCTATTCCCTCGAAATTACTTAAACGCAAAGAATCTATTTGCTCCTTCTGCTTAAAAAATACATTGGACAGAACAGTAATTAGCTTTTCCCTTTCGCAATCTTTGGCATTAACATATAAGTCGTATCTTTCCAAAAAACTTATTCTATCTTTTACTTTAAGCAATCGATCTATATTCGAACTTTTCAAAATAATAAGCCAACTGCATATAATTATGCTTTCCGGAAGATCTTCAATTGCTGTGTTTTGAAATTCTTTCCAAGTCATCGATACACTATTTGATTTTTCCGAAAATGGATTAGCGCTAATTAATGGCTTATCCCCCGCGTACACACTCCCCATGCACAGTAACGCTCCAACCGCGCATAAAATTTTAAAATTAAGTTTCATATTTGACCTCATATCTCCATAATTTAGTTATAAAGTCTTTTTTAAATATTATCTACTTTTTAAAATTGCCTTTGGAAAGAAATGATGATAATCGCACAAAAAACACCCCGAAAGCATCTACTTCCGGGGTTATGTTTAAAAGAAGTTAGTCAAAAATTACTTCAATTCTACTTTCGCGCCGGCAGCTTCCAACTTCTCTTTGATGGCTTTCGCGTCATCCTTGGAAGCACCCTCTTTTACTGCTTTCGGAGCAGCTTCGACCATCGCTTTCGCCTCGGTCAATCCCAATCCGGTGATTTCTCTTACGACCTTGATTACACCGATCTTGGAAGAACCAGCATCTGTCAAAATGACGTCAAACTCGGTCTTCTCTTCAGCGGCAGCGGCTGGAGCAGCACCAGCGGCGGCAACTGCGACAGGAGCAGCGGCGGATACACCCCACGCTTCCTCTAATTTTTTGCTTAACTCAGCAGCTTCCAAAACGGTTAAAGCTGATAACTCTTCTACGATTTTATCTAAATTTGCAGCCATTTTTTACCTCCATATTATTTTTCTGAATAGGCTTTTAACACACGAGCAAGTTGAGATGCAGGTGCTTGCGACAATGTTGCCATACGTTGTGCCGGCGTCTGTATAACAGCGACGATCTTCGCGCGCAACTCGTCCATAGATGGTAATGAAGCCAAAGTTTTTACTTCAGCGACACTCAACAATTTACCCTGATATCCTCCGCAAACGACTGACAATTTCTCATCGCTCTTGGATGCATACTCAGACACGACTTTTGCCGATCCCGTGATATCTTTCGAAAACACCAACGCAGTCTGTCCTCCCAATTTTTCGGAGACACACTCGAAGTCAGTATCTTTTACCGCCAATCTCGCCAACGTATTTTTCGCGACAAGATAAACAGACTGTACCGCTCGAAGTTGTTTTCTAAGACTCTCTGTTTCAGCAACAGTCAGTCGATTCTGGTTAACTACAAAGACAGCTTCGCTTTCTTGAAAGCGCTGCTTAATCTTCGCAACTAAATCCGACTTCTTGTTTTTTTCCACAGTTCTCTCCCAAACAATTTAACGAGAGAATACCGAAAACCACTGATAACAAATAGAAAGTCATCTGCAACGGCAAATTTAAGCTACTCGCACCGATGGTCTACGATAGACTCAAAACAATCAGAAAGTGAACACCTCAGCGGTATCCAATTTCAATCCGACACTCATCGTACTGGAAATCGCAACGGATTTCAAGTAGGTGCCTTTAACATTGGCAGGTCTTGCTTTCACAACAGCTCCAATGTAAGCCTTCAAGTTCTTTTCGATTTTTTCCTGATCGAAACTCAACTTGCAAATTCCGGCGTGAACGATACCGTCCTTGCTTAAACGATACTCGATTTGTCCTGCCTTCGCGTTTTTAATTGCAGCGGCAACGTTCGGAGTAACCGTTCCCAACTTCGGGTTTGGCATCAATCCTTTAGGACCTAAAATCTTACCTAAACGACCGACAACACCCATCATATCAGGACTTGCGATGCACATATCGAACTCGATGGATCCATCCTTGACCTTTTCTGCCAAATCATCCGCTCCGACAAAATCGGCCCCGGCTTCTTTCGCAGCATCAGCAACAGCACCTTTCGCAAAAACAGCAACTCTGACTGTCTTTCCGGTACCTTCTGGCATGGAAACCATTCCACGAATATTCTGATCTGCGGAACGAGGGTCCAAATTCAAATTAATCGCAACTTCCACCGTTTCGTCGAACTTGCAACTGCTGTTCTCTTTCAAGAACTTCACGGCTTCGGACAAACTGTAAGCTCTGTCCTCAACTTTCTTCGCAATATTCTTATATCTTTTACCTGAACGAGCCATTATTGAACAACCTCCAATCCCATTGCACGAGCAGAACCAATGATCATCATACTTGCTGCGTCTACGTCATTTGCATTCAGATCTTTCATTTTCTTTTCCGCAATTTCACGGACCTGAGCCATAGTAATCTGACCAACCTTCGGACCTCTTCCAGTTGTGGACGATCCCTTGGTGATTCCCGCAGCTTGCTTCAAGTAGTAAGTAACTGGCGGCAACTTAATGATGAACGAAAATGTTCTGTCAGCGTATGCCGTGATAATTACAGGAAGCGGTGTTCCTGCGTCGTAAGACTGAGTCTGAGCATTAAAAGCTTTGCAGAACTCCATAATATTCAAACCTCTTTGACCTAAAGCCGGTCCGATTGGAGGTGATGGGTTTGCTTTCCCTGCAGGTACCTGCAGTTTAATATACCCTACTATTTTTTTAGCCATATAACCTCTATAAATATGAAATCAATCAGACCCTTCTAACATAAAAAAGGAAGTTTTTCAATAAATTTCGGAGGTGAGGTAACGGTAAGATACCGACCGACACGCAAACATGTTAACGAATTATTAATAGATGAATGAAAGAATGATCGGGTATAGGCTGTTGAGTTAAGAGATATCGAATGAAGCGAGCGGACAAAAAAGTGCGCAACATGGAAAGTAGTAAGAGATCACAAAACCAAAAAACATCAGTTGATTATTGTTGTAACAACTTAAAAAAAACTTATTTACATTTTTTCCTCTTGATTATGGCACTGCTTTTCTTCAACACCTATGCGAATGACTCAGGAAAAGTATCCGTAATAATTCCTGTTTATAATGTTGAAAAATATATAAGGGAGTGTCTGGACTCAGCTATCAATCAGACTTACAAAAATTTAGAAGTTATATGTGTTAATGATTGTAGTACGGACAATTCTGTAAAAATCATTGAAGAATATATGCAAAAAGATGCAAGGGTAAAAATTATTCATCATGATAAGAATAGAGGAGCAGGACCCGCGAGAAATACCGGAATACAAAATTCAAACGGAGAATATATATTTTTTTTGGATTCGGATGATTATCTTAACCTAGATGCCATAGAATTGATGGTAAAAAATCAAAAAGAAACCAATGCAGATATCATAGTTTCAAATACTAGGGTTTTTACTGAAGATAAAGATATTGCTATTGAAAACCGCGTCAAAGAGAACGAAAAACTTTTAAAAATCTCTACGCAAAAATGTTGTCAAATTGGTTTTGATAATTTTCAATACAACGCAGATTATGTTTTTGGCATTTCGTGGGGAAAACTTTATAAAAAAGATTTTCTAATTAAAAATAACATTTGGCATATAAATAAAAATATCGTTCACGAAGACGGTGGTTTTGGTTTAAAAACCCTATCTAATTTTCCTTTAGTTTCTTTTATAAAGGATACTGGCATTAATTACAGGTTAAATCCATATTCAACCACGCATAATTCAGTTATTTTGAAGCATCGAACTGACGCAAAAATTATGCTCAAAGACTTTTTTCAATATCTTGATCAACAGTTTGAAAAGAATGTTGCTGAAAAACTGAAAGAATTGACGACTGAATCTTCTCGGTATAAAAGATTCTTTAAACTGACCATTCCTTCCCTAATTGTATATTGGATACTCAAAATACGCAGTTATATATCTTATTAAAAAAACCAATTTGAGATAACTGCTCAGCTTTTCTTGAAAGTATTATAGATGTGATATACCCTGACATTTTGGATATATAACCACTTATGATATTGTGAGGTTAATCACTTGCTTCCCTGTAAAGGAACAAGTTTTCAGAAAACTCGGCTGAATCGCCCGCTATCTTATAGAGTTACTTTTCTCTTTTGAATTCTTATAGCCATCCATGACTTTTTTCATAATCTGTTCTAAGGCAAAATTTTGCAAAAAAATTTCATGAGACCGTCGCGCCAACTCTATCGCTTCTTGCGGATGAGAAAGAATCCATTGCATATGTGCATCGATTTGTCTAAATATCTCTTCAGGAGATTTATCTCTGTCTATATATAGTACGGAATCTCCGAAATTCTTAACAATAAACGGAAGTCTGTCTGTAATAACAACGGTTGAAGCTGCTGCCGCCTCAAAAATTCTAGCCGTCGGTATATTATTCTCGAAATGTTCGCCAGAGTGTAGCACCAATGTGATCCCGCTTTTCTCCATTATTTTTAAAACAGTATTTTCACCAAAAGGAATGCACCCTTTATAGGAACTTATTCCTAAATTTTTAACCCCATACAAATCAAAGTAATCAGTGTTGTCTAGGAATTCATATAACTTTCTAACAACGGATTTTCTATACTTATCCCAGATACAACCACCGAAAAACAATCGCGTTTTAGGAACGCTGCTAAATTTCGTGGCCGGAACTGAGAAGAAAAAAGGAATAATTAATCCTTCAGGACATATCTCCCTTACCTGATCTTCAGGTATGATAGACAATATTGCGTCATATCTCTTTTTGATTTGCTTTGATCTCCAATGAACAATCAAACAATTATGTGAATTTTTAGGACAAAACATTTTTTGTTCAGAGCTTATACAAACGTCTATATCCATAAGATGAGAAATAACGTATATCAAAACATCGCTATATACACAGATTGGGCTATATCCTAATTTTTTTAAAGATAAACACATATATCTGTGCGCTTGTTGTTCTCCGAATTTTCCGAAAGGAGACACCAGTATTACTCTTAAATTTTTGTGACTCATAAAATCAGCAAAACTCGATTTTGGTATATATATCAACTGAGATGCAGAAATATTTACTCCTAATAAAATCACTAAAATTAAGATTGCTCCACACCTGAAGCACTTTGATTTTACCAAAAAATTCACCCGTTTCTTAAAATTTGCAAAATCAAAAAATTGGAGGTTCATTTTTTTCCTTAAAAACCTACATTAAGGATTGTAATTGTGAATAATTGTATTTTCAACACATTATACAATGTCCAGAATAAATCCAACTGATATCTTAACGAATTATTAATAAATGCTTGAAAAATGAGTTAGTGCAGGTTGTTGAGGTGAGGAATATCAGGTGAATAGATCAAACAAAAAAACATATAATGAGGAAAAGAGCAAAAACTTTAAAAACCCAAACAAATTAAATCTCAATAAGGTTCTTGTATTCACCAAAAAATTTATCTGCCGTATTCCCCCTGGGGTTGATATTACGATGTATAATCAAAATGATGTTTATCTGCTTTTGCTCCATGATGATTATATGTTCCTTGTTTCTGATTAATCGGACAAGAAGCCCTCTCAGGGATGTTTTTACCACAGGACGCATAAGTATTCTGAAAGATAAGCCAGCAAATGTAACGCGAGATATAATCATAGATATGTCTAATTTGTATATGCAGGGAGGAATCTTAACTTTGACTCAATCTCTCATGATGGATATTGCAAGGAAACGACCAAATTGGAGATTATCTGTGCTTATTCCTAAAAAAGCAAAGAGATTAATAACTTCAAAAGTCCTAGATGTTTCGTCCCACATTGTAGGGAGCAGGACTAATTCTAAACAATTTTGGTTCAGATTTCCATTCCTTAATGATAAACTCCCACGGAGTTAAGCCGTTCA
>CADARG010000047.1 GCA_902790255.1 uncultured Pseudomonadota bacterium
GCGTACAATTTCGCAAAACGATTGAAATCCCTGAACGGCTTAACTCCGTGGGAATTTATAGTTAAGGAGTGGAAATCTGAACCAAAATTGTTTAGAATTGGTCCTGCTCCCTACAATGTGGGACGAAACATCTAGAGTATCTTTGGAAACTCGAGCGATACTTTTTTATGTTCAAAACTTTTTACAAGACTATTCACAAAAATGTGCAATGCCTCGCTGAGCGGAACTTCACCCTTTGCAACCTTTACCGGATAAACAGTAATCCGCGCCAAACGTCTTTTTATTTCCGGGGCCAACTCAATATTTTGTAACTTATTCAACTTATTAATTTCTTTTAACACCAATTTATCCGCTATTGGACGAAATGGTTCTATTAAATCGTCAACCAACGGCATAGTATTTGTCCTAGATCGATGTTTTATTCCCAAAAAAGGAAGCAAACCAGCACCAACAACAGATCGTGCTATCATGGACCTCAAGATTATATAGGAATAATTCAACAAAATGTTGGTATCGATTTTTTCACGGTCTCGTATAAAATCATTTCCGAAAAATGCCTTGAAATATATACGGGCAGCTTGTGCCTCGTTGTTTTTTGAGTCATCACTCAATGTAGTTCTCGCTAATTGTTTTAATTTTTGTATCGCGCTGTTTTCAGGATCAAAATTTTTTAATACTATTGCCTGATTATTAATTTTCTGCGAAATAACTGCTTTCCACAAATTCTTTTTCAGAGGAACAGATGCGTTTATTGGCCAATTTATTCTTTGAGAAATCAGCCAATGTCCCAAACATGATAACGTTATCGCACTGGGATTGTATTTTTTGTCGCAAAAAATAATATTTCCGCCATTCTCACATATAGAAATCACTGTATTTTTTGAAATAACCGTATCGTAAGCAGACACAATGATTGATAAAACCATATCCAATGGAACTTGCTTCTGTTCGGATTTACTCATAATACACAAAAAGCCGTGTTTTATTGATAAACTAAGACCGTCACTACCTATCTCTATAATTTGCTTGTCCATTTTCCTTCCCTCTGATTTAGATAACTTGGATTATATCAGAAAAAATACGAACAAATCAGTTTATATTATCTCAGCGAAGTTTCAAAACGAGGCTTTCACCTTTCTAAAATCAGAACCTCAACATTTCCCAGATTCTTTTTTCATCATTCCAATAATCGTATCCACACATCTCTCTCAAGAAAATTTCTTGGCGCGTTCCAGTCCTCTTTTACTGTTCGCCTCTCTCAAACTCCGGATTGAAGTAATATCTTTTATAGGCTTCAATATACTGGACACCCGCAACTCATCGCTTCCAGCAGAGGTAACCCGAATCCTTCGTACATGGAAGTATAAGTGAACCACTCTGCTCCACTATACAACGCGGGTAAGTCTTCGCCATCCACGTAACCTGCTTTTATTATTTTATCTTTGTATTCACCTGAGCATTCAATATCGCTATACAACTTTTTGAGGAATGAGTTCAACTTACCTTCACCCAACACAAAAATTATATCTTTTGTATTATTTTTTTTGAGAAATTCAATAAAAGTCAGAATGGATCGTTGCAGGTTTTTTCTTTGGTCAAGAAAACTCAATTATGCTAGAATGCGAAACAAAAGGGAGAGTTAAAATTGTTTAATTCGTTTTCTGAAAGAATTTCCGGAATTTTCGATAAATTGAGGCGCAGTGGAGTACTGAAAGAAGAGGATGTCGACACGGCTCTGCGAGAAATCCGAATAGCTTTACTGGAAGCGGATGTTTCGCTGGATATCGCTAGAAAATTTATTTCCGAGGTAAAAGAAAGAGCTGTTGGTCAAAATGTTTTGAAATCAGTTTCCCCTGGACAAATGGTTATCAAAATAGTTTACGACTATATCGTTGAACTGCTGGGAAAGTCTGAGCCGATTAATCTAAATAAATCTCCTTATAAGATCATGCTGGTTGGGTTACAAGGCGCTGGAAAAACCACAACAGCAGCGAAACTTGCAAACTTTTTCTCGAAAAAAAATAAAAAAATCCTGTTGTCTTCCACTGACATATATCGTCCCGCCGCGATTGAACAGTTGAAAATTTTATCAAGTAAAGTCGAAAGTACCGTATTTTTACAAAACGATAGTGACAAAAATCTCTCAGCTGCAGAAATCGCCAAAAATGCCATCAGAAATTTGAAAGAAACAGGTTCAGATCTCTTGATAGTCGATACTGCGGGACGCTTGCAGATCGATGAAGTCAAGATGGATGAGCTGGCGGAGCTTGAGAAGATAATTCAACCAGATGAAATTATTTTGGTTTCGAACATCATGACCGGACAAGAATCGTTTAACGTCGCAAAACGATTTTCGGAGGTTTTAAAAATTAGCGGAATTATTCTCACTCAGGTTGATGGTGATGCCCGAGGTGGCGTTGCTCTTTCAATGAGATCCGTTACAAATTGTCCGATCAGATTTTTATGCGTCGGAGAAAAATTAGAAGACATTGAACGATTCAATGCTGAACGAATTGCCAGCCGCATGTTGGACATGGGAGATATTGTTTCGCTGGTTGAAAAAGCTCAAGAGAATTTTTCTCAAGAGGAAGCTTTTGCTGATATAAAAAAAATGCAAAGTGGAACTTTTACTTTCGATGATCTTGCCTCCCAAATGGAAAAAATGTCCAAGATGGGCGGACTAAAAATGATTATAAAAATGTTACCGCAGAGCAAGCAGATCCAAGATGCGATGGCAGCCCAGGGTTTATCTGATAAAACCATTATAAAAAACCTGGCAATTATAAAATCCATGACCAAAAAAGAAAAATCGAATCATAAATTATTAAATGGCTCAAGAAAAAAAAGAATTGCAAGAGGATCAGGAACTACAATTCAAGAAGTTAACAAGCTGATTAAACAATACGAGAATGCTCTAACCTTATTTAAGCGAATAAAAAAAGGCGGCGGTTTCTCAAAGTTATTTGGAATGATGAGATAGCAAATGAAACAGCCGGTGGAGTTCTTTGAAGATATAGAAAAATTACGTGGATTTGCGTGCATTCTCGTTTTGCTTCAGCACCTGATTTGGATTTGTCCCTACTATTTTGTGATCAACACTGTGCCGAGCTGGCTTTCTATCGGCAGTGGCGCGGTACACATCTTCTTTGCGATTTCAGGATTTGTTATTACCTATTCGCTATCGAATAAATTAGAAAATTTAAACGGAAATTTCTTGGAAAATCTGAAAGATTCGAAAGATTGGATTTCAAAATTTTATTCCAAAAGATTTTTTAGAATTTTTCCAATGGTTTTGATTGTGTCAATCGTTTGCGGAACTTATCTGCAAATGATCGATACGGAAGCTGGTTGGCAATCAGCCTTATTGAGAAGTCCTTTGGAAATTTTGTTTGGAATTTTTAATAACTCCGTAGAAACTTTTGTATCTGAAAATATAATCTACACCTCGGGAATGGGTCCATTTTGGACTCTAGCCGTTGAAGCTCAATTCTATGTGTTGTGGCCATTAGTTTTGATATGTTGCAGAGATGATAATCAGCGTGCAATTGTTTCTCTATCATTAGGATTGATATTTTCTTTATTTGCAACGCCGTTGAGTAATCTTTACTTGGGGGAACATTATTATTGGACATCAAACAATATCGCAGAATTATTTTTAGGATCATTTTTGGCTCATTTATATAAAAGTGGATTAAAAATCAATTTATCCAAGGAAAAAGCGAACTTCTTTTCGTTAATCTTAATATTTGCTATTTGGTTTTATCCTTCCGTGGTCCGAGAGATAGGAAAAATATTTTATGGAAACATAATAGAAACAATCTCTTCTGTTTTACTTGTAATGCTATGTACATTCAGTAAAGGAAGTTTTAGCTTTTTCGGATTTAACAAAATATTTAGGTATTTGGGACAAAGATCATTTTCGTTTTATTCGATACAACTGACTCTCGCAAACATAGTGATGTGGTTCACAAACTCGACATATTTTCCAACGGAAGGTTTCTCTAAGAATGAATTTTTCTTTTTTCAATTTTTAATTTTCCTGGGGATCTTGCTGGCAAGTACGGAATTGTTGTATAGATTTATAGAAAGACCGAGTAGACAACTTATACGTTAGTTCGGTTTTTGAATTGGGAGAAAGAAATGAAAAGAAGTGTTACAATTTTTGTTAGTTTGAGTTTTTTGTTGTTCGGATGCGCAGGATCAGGAGAAGATACCGAGTCTGTTCATCTGATAAGGGTAGCGCAAAAAGCAAGAAATGGTAGCAATCAGGAAGCGGCCTTAAATTTCTATAAAAGAGCAAAGGAACTTGACCCAGATAACGGACAAATTTATTTAGGCATCAGTGAAGTTTATATGGATATGAAACTACTGGACGCTGCGGAAGAATATCTCAAGATGGCGGAAGATCGTGGTGCATCCAAAAGCAAGATCTGCTACGTTCGAGGAAAGATTTATTTATTATCGGGGAAGTTAGATCTCGCTGAAAAGGAGTTTTTAAAATTTGAAAATGCAGATTCTTTGAATGCATTGGGCGCTATATATGACAACAAACACCAACATGAAAAGGCTCAAAAGTTCTATAAACAGGTTATAGCAAAGGAACCTAATTATATAGATGCATACAACAATTTGGGGTTGTCGTTACTTTTGCAAAATAAATTCAATGATGCGATTTTTTATCTTGAAAATGCCTGCTCATTTCCTGAAGCTAATATACATTATCGAAGCAATTTAGCCTTAGCGTATGGTCTGAGTGGTAACATGAAAAAAGCCAGAGAGATTTATTCGAAGGATTACGAGGATGAAGCTCTTGAGGAGCGGATAGCAAATCTTGAAGATATACTTGCCGATAGACAGCGTCAATAATTTACTTCGCAGCAGTGTTTCTTTATAAATCCTGTTAGATATAGGGACCCCGTGACAACCACTAGGTCTTTGTCAGTTGCTTTTTCTACGGCATTGTTCAGTGCTACAATTGGATGTTTCGATGAAAATTCTACAGAGGATTTCACAAATTTCGAGTATTCTTCTATATCCAAAGTTTTTACAGGAGTCTCCGTCAAATATATGTGAGAATTTTTTATTGATCTCAACATACTAATCATCTTATCCGAATTTTTATCGGAACAAATTCCTATTACAAAATAAATGTTTTTAAATTTAAAATTTTGCAAAATTTCCATCAAACTTTGTATCCCCTGAGGATTATGATCGCCCGACAAAAAAATATCTCGATTTTTATATCGAATTCTTTCCATACGACACGGCCAATTCACATTTTTTAATGTCGTAAGATATTTCTCATAATCCAGAACCAGATATTTGAAAATTTCTACCGCCAAACTCGTATTTTCTACCGCCCGCTTTCCTATCAAACTCAATTTATAATCCTGACCATTTATATTTACAAAATATTCTGGATATTTGTTTTTACAAATAAAATAACTCAATTTTGGAGCTTTAAAAAATTGAGCTTTTTTTTCAACCAAACACTTTAAATAAATATCTGAAGTTTCTTTGGGAAACTCAGTATGAAATACAACATTATTTTTTCTAATAATTCCGAACTTATTTTCTGCAATTGATCTCAGATTTTTTCCGAGAATATTCTCATGTTCTATTCCAAGACGAGTGATAACACTTATATCGTGATCGATGGCATTGGTGGCATCAAAAGTCCCTCCCAATCCTATTTCAAAAATCGCAAAGTCGATTTGTTTTTCGAAATAAAAATAATAAGCAGCAATTAAAGTTAGATATTCAAAAAAACTAAGATGAAAATCCACTAATTTCGCGTGAATAATCTCAAAAATCCGAGAAAAATCTATGTCAGAAATATCGATTCCATTGTATTTTATTCGTTCATTGATTTTTATCATATGAGGAGATGAAAAAAATCCGACGTTTTTTCCGGCAGCAATCAAAAGTGTTTGTAATGTCGCACAAGTAGAACCCTTTCCATTCGTTCCCGTCACCAAAATCACTTTTTCCGGCGGAAACTTGATACTCAAAATATCTAAACACTTCTTTAACTCGTCCGGCGTATGATATTTATTTTGCTTTTCCAAAAAACTCAAAATTTCTTGCATGGATATCTCCGTTTTGCGATGCTATTCTATAGTGGTTTCGTTATGGAGAAAATGGCTATGAAAAAATTATTCGGAACAGATGGTTTACGAGGCACTGCGAATGTTTACCCTCTAACTATTGATGTGTGTCGAAAGCTGGCAAGGGCGATTTACAAAAAATTTCTGAGTCACGATTTAAAAAGAAAAACCATTTTTATCGGAAAAGATACTCGTATTTCCGGAGATATTTTTGAACATTCATTAACCGCAGAATTTTGCTCAATGGGCGTAGATGTAAAATTGTTAGGCATCATCCCTACCCCGGCAGTTTCGATATTAACGAAAAAATTCGGAGCAGATTTGGGAATTATGGTTTCAGCTTCCCACAATCCATACAACGATAATGGAATAAAACTGTTTAACTCTCTCGGGTTAAAATTAAGCGATGAAGATGAACTCGAATTGGAGGATCTCATTTTTAATGACAAAGAAGATTATAGCGTATCGAATGATAAAATCGGACGCTCGCTCTGTGATCATATGGCTCCAAAGATCTATCAAGATGAAATCGAAAGAAACTTTTCTTTCGATAAAGAAGTTACAAACAAGTTGAACATTGTGGTTGATTCTTCAAACGGAGCATTATCAAAAATCGCCCCGTGGATTTTTCAAAATTTAGGATTTAATGTCGTTAGTTTGTTTGATAGTCCGAACGGCGTTAACATCAACGACAACTGCGGAGTAACTCATCATGAGATCCTATCTCGTGCGGTTATAAACAACAATGCGGATTTTGGAATTGCCTTCGACGGTGATGGCGATCGTGTTTTAATTTGTGATGAAACTGGACAATTGTTGAACGGAGAAGATCTTCTTGCAATTCTATCTCTGGAAGGAAATCACAAAGAAATTGTTTCAACAATTATGGCGAATTTCGGTTTCGAAAAGTATTTAGGACGGCGCGGAATCAAATTAACGAAAACAAATGTTGGCGATCGTTATATTTCCGAATATCTAAGATATAATTCTGCAGATTTAGGAGGTGAACCTTCGGGGCACATTATCATA
>CADARG010000048.1 GCA_902790255.1 uncultured Pseudomonadota bacterium
CGCTACCAGATACTGCAAAAACCTGTCTTCATTCCTTGCTGCTGTTCAGATCAGATGCTTGGCTGTTTGGGGCAATATCTTGTGACGACAGGATCTAGAAAATACTTTTGATTTATTTGGACTGACTTCGTATGTAAGTAGCATTGTCGGTTTTTTTAAGTCTTGTTCATCAATGGAATTGTTAGGTTGGGGAACTGCATGCATTTCTTTAACTGGAGCGTTCTTAAACGCACGACAAAAATGGTATAGCTTCCTCGTATGGATGGTAGCTAATATTCTTTGGATTATCTATGATTTGTATAATGGATGTTATGCCCAGGCCGCCCTGTTTGTAGCATATCTCTCTATGAACGTTTATGGCCTTTATTGTTGGAAAGTCCAAAAACCTAAGAATGAGATAAAAGAAAAGATTAAAGAAAAGTTGGATTCTTGTATTGATAGATCTTTAACATAAATGTCGATAATTTTGTTAATATTTTATTGATATTAATCTTTATAATTATTTATAATCACAATGACTTGAGAGGGTTATTGTGATTTCTTTTTTATCGTTTAACTGTTTCATATTGTTTTTTGTCGTGATTGATTTTTGGATCGTATCGAAGAATCAATCCGCAAAAACCTACACAATGTTAACGATATTTTGGATAGTCGTTGGTATTCTGTTTTCCGCATATGTTTACCATTACAGTAGAAATCTTGAACTGTTTTATGAATATCTGAGTGCATACTTTATAGAAAAATCACTTAGCTTGGATAACATTTTCGTATTTTTATTGATCTTTTCAAAATTCAGCATTGATTTTAAATATCAGCATAAAGTACTGTTTCTTGGCATTTGGGGAGCCTTGTTTTTCCGATATATAATGATTTTTGTACTAGGAGAATTGATAGATAAATTCCATTTTTTGATCCCAGTTTTCGGACTGTTTCTGTTGTACACAGGAATTATGGCTTTGAAAAATAAAAATGACTCAGCCGTTAATATAGAATTTTTCAGAAAATTTTCAGATCACGTCGAATTGGATCACAAAGGACATTTTTTTATAAAACAAAATGATGGATCTTGGAAAATGACTATACTGGTTTTGGTATTGATCCTTGTGGAGATTAGCGACATCGTATTCGCTTTTGATTCGATACCCGCTATTTTTTCCGTAACCTCACATAAAGATATTATCTATACTTCAAATGCGTTTGCTATCATCGGATTACGATCCCTTTACGGAATTTTTTCTGAAATCATTAATAGATTATATTATCTAAAACATGCTGTAAGCGTAATATTATGTGCAATTGGTATTAAAATGATCTTAGCTGACATAATCCATGTAGGATCACTGGAATCTTTAGTATTTATTGTACTAGTATTATTAGGTTCATATGTGGCATCTGTAATAAAAAAGGAAAAAGGACAAACATGAATTTTTTCACAGATATGGAGCAGTTTTTATCTAAAAAGCAACTGAGTTTTCATCAATTCGTATTATTTGGGTTGTTTTCTTTTTTTGCGTTTTTTTCCGTTATATTCTCTCTGTATGAAAAAAATTACTTTTCTCTGATTTCATTAATTGTAATTGGGATAATTTTTTTATCCTTTTTGAGCGAAATAAAAAAAATACAATTAAAAAACAACTTAGTTTCATTTCAACGTGACATGATAGCTGGAGGATTTGACGCTTCATTTTTTGCTTTTTTTATCTTCTCGGAAAACGGCAAATGCTTATTCATTAACCGAGTCGCTCAGAATTTATTTTCTGGATTTAAAATTAGAAATATCGAAGATTTTATTGTATGTTTTGGCAAGTATCCTCAACTTGTGGAAGCAATAAAAAATTTGAGACAAGCAGCAGCTAACATGAAGCAATCTCATATCGATGTCCCGATGGATTTAAAGTCAGATAATTTTGCTCTTTGGAGAATTTCTGTCTCTCCTATTCCAGACTATTCAGGTTTTTCATCCTGGACCATTGTAGATTTGACTCCATCAGTTAATAAAATAGATTCACTAGAAACCAATGGTGTTTTTTTGTTGGATGTATTAAATCATTCTAATCAAGGATATATTTGTTTAAATGAGATAGATGAAATAGTTTTTTGCAACAAAACATTTTCATATATTCTGGGAGAAAAAATTCAAAATATTGTAAATAATCCGTTCGCAAAATATATAATTAAGGAAAAGAACACTATAGACGAGTCTCCGAAATTCTCCGAAAATGTCCCTATTAAAATAAAATTAAAATCCTCTATTAGCGATAACGTTGAAGTTTTAATTAAACAGATTTTAAAAAACGAACAAGGTCTACGCGTATTTTCAATATCACGAGATGTTGGCCAAAATGAAGATTTAATTCAAGCTTTAGGGAAAACGAAACTATATTTTGAACATATCTTCGAAGATGCTCCGGTTGGAATCGCAATTACCGATGGAGCTGAAATAATTAGTGAAACCAATAGAACTTTCCGTTCTTTAATTGATAAAGAGGAAGTAAATAAAACTTCATTTTTGGATTATATCGTTGATGAAAAGAAAGAGGCTATTCGAGAAAAACTTTATCAGTTAGTTGATACCACTAATACTTCGGTTTCTCCTTTTGAAATAAAATTTAAAAATCAAGAATCAAAAACTATCATGACTTATATTTCGAAATTGGATGAATCCAAAAGAAACAAAGACAATGACGGACTTGTTCTCTACTTTGTTGACGTCACAAAGCAGAAAGAATTACAGTCCCAATTCGTACAATCTCAAAAAATGCAGGCAGTCGGGCAACTTGCTGGAGGAATCGCTCACGATTTCAACAATTTACTTACTGCAATGATAGGATATTGCGATCTATTGCTGGAAAAATATCTTCCTTCCGATCAATCATTCAGTGATATCATACAGATAAAACAAAATGCAAACAGAGCATCCAATTTAGTAAGGCAATTATTAGCGTTTTCTAGACAGCAAACCATGCAACCAAAAATACTCAGTGTCACCGATATGCTTAGTGAATTATCGGCTCTGTTAAAACGTTTACTGGGCGCAAAAATTGAGTTAAAAGTAGTCCACAGCCGTGAAGTCGGATACATAA
The DNA here is from genome assembly GCA_902790255.1 of uncultured Pseudomonadota bacterium. Classification (GTDB taxonomy): domain Bacteria; phylum Pseudomonadota; class Alphaproteobacteria; order UBA3830; family UBA3830; genus UBA3830. The sequence continues at coordinate 3,084 of CADARG010000048.1, forward strand.
AAGTTGATCAAATTCAATTTGAACAAGTAATTATTAATTTAGCGGTTAATGCAAGAGATGCAATGAAAGATGGGGGAACTTTATCCATAAAAAGCCAAGCCTACACAACCCATGAAGCAAAACTTTTACGCGGAAGCTCCATGCCAGCTGGAAAATACGTTTTGATTGAAATTACTGACACAGGAACAGGAATTGAAGAAAAACTATTGAATCGAATTTTTGATCCATTCTTCTCTACAAAAGAAAAAGGGCATGGCACCGGACTTGGCTTGTCCACCGTATACGGAATCGTAAATCAAACAGGCGGATTTATTTCGGTAGAGAGTGAACTTGGAGTCGGCACGAAATTTAGTTTATATTTCCCAATGATTTCCGCCGAAGGTGTTTCTGCTCAAATAACTTCGGAAAATACTAATGAAAAGAAGAATGCTGATCTTACTGGAACGGGAACTATTTTGTTAGTTGAAGACGAAGATGCTGTCCGAATGTTCAGCTCTCGAGCTTTGAGAGATAAAGGATATCGAATTATAGAAGCTTCCAATGGAGAATCTGCTCTTGAATTTATTCAGAAAAATGCAACAACCATTGACTTAGTAATTACGGATGTGGTTATGCCTAAAATGGATGGTCCTACCCTAATGGAGCATATAAAAGAATTGAATCCAAAAATGAAAATCATATTCATATCGGGATACACTGAAGACAGTTTCAGAAATTCATTGGCAAATAATACACAAGTGCACTTCCTCTCAAAACCGTTTAACCTTAAGGAACTCGCAGGAAAAGTCAAAGAGGTAATGAACAGCTAACACTAAGAGTTATTTTCTAAATCCTTATATATTTATCAGCTAATTTAATGTATACTACGTTCGTATTTCTGCTTGAGGATATTGCCTTGGGTATGGCGGACTTTCCTCTCCGGATGGAATCAGTTCGCTTCTTTTCCCACAAGCTGAAAGACAAAGTAATATAAGTAGAATATGGATGTATCTCATGAATGTGTTCTCTAAGTTTTTCTATGGCGAGTGTACAAGATTTTTGCTTTTATTGGTAGCCCTTTGGTCATTCAATATCGGTTGTTATGCCAAGGAAAACGATTCATTGGAAAAGACTAAATCCGAAATTAATTCCGTTGTTTCGAAGCAAGATAATGTGGAGGCTTTTGTTCAAAAACAAGATGATATGCAAACAAAAAAGAATGATTCTGAAGGTGCTATATCTGAATTTATGAAAAATTTTTCTGGTACTCAAAAGCCATTCAAAGATTACCCCGGTTACTGGAATCATGTAAATGATTTCGATATAGAAATTACAAATATAGAAACCAATGATGTATTTCCTTCCGGAAGTTTTCGACTAAAAGATTTGAAAGATAATGTCGTAATTTTGTTTTTTACTACTACGTGGTGTCCAAATTGCGTAAAAGTTTTTCAAGACTTGGATAAGCTTTCTAACGATTTATCAAAGAGCAATGTCTCAAACGTAAAGATTATCACTTTGGTTCTGGGAACAGAAGACGACAATGCTGTAAAAAATTATTACAAGACAAACAAAGTTGAATCACTATGCAAATTCAAATCTGTCTCTCCGTTGTTTTTTAAAGCAGTAGGAGCCGTTCCTACTTGTTTTGTTTTCAATAAGAAATCAGTTCCCGTGTGGGGATTTAGTGGAGCAGCAAATTACGGTGATCCTAACTTTTTGAATTTTATTGAGAGTTTATCAAAGGAAGATTCAAAATGATGGAGTGGAGAGGAACAACTATACTTTCGGTTCGAAAAGGTAACCAGGTTGTAATAGCCGGAGACGGGCAAGTCACCATGGGAAACAGCGTCGTAAAAGCGAATGCAACAAAAGTAAGATTCTTGTCAACGGGAAATGTTTTGGTCGGATTTGCTGGAGCTACCGCAGATGCCTTCACTTTACGCGAAAGACTCGAAGAAAAATTAGCTCAGTATCCGGGACAATTATCTCGAGCATGTGTGTCCCTCGCAAAGGATTGGCGTACAGATAAGTACTTGCGTAAATTAGAAGCCATGATGGCTGTTGCAGATAAAGATCACTCTTTTATCTTAAGCGGAATGGGAGATGTATTGGAACCTTCAGATGGAATTATCGGAATTGGATCAGGTGGTAATTACGCTCTAGCTGCAGCTCGTGCTTTAATCGACATGCCATTGACCGCAGAAGAAATTGCGAGAAAAGCAATGAAAATCGCAGGGGATCTTTGTATATACACAAATCATTCAGTAGTTTTGGAAAAAATCGAAATAACAAAGGAATAAAAATGACATCGTTAACGCCTTCACAAATCGTAACAGAATTGGATCGTTTTATTGTCGGGCATAAAGAAGCAAAAAAAGCAGTGGCAATCGCGCTTCGAAATCGTTGGAGAAGGCAACGTGTGCCAAGTCCTCTTAAGGAAGAAATTTTACCGAAAAATATCCTTATGATGGGTCCTACCGGTGTTGGTAAGACAGAGATTGCGCGAAGATTAGCGCGTCTCGCGGACGCTCCGTTTATAAAAGTCGAAGCGACAAAATTCACTGAGGTCGGGTATGTAGGTCGAGATGTCGAACAAATTATTCGTGATCTGGTAGAAATCGCGATTTTTCGTACTAAAGAAAAAAATAAGGTTCTCGTCGAAGAAAAAGCGAAAATCCAAACAGAAGAGCGTATTTTGGATGCATTGGTTGGAGAGCAATCCGCTCCGGAAACTCGAGAAAAATTCAAGAAATTATTGCAATCCAATCAACTTGAGGATAGAGAAATAGAAATCGACGTTAAAGATAATACCTCGTTAGGCAGTTCTTTTGAAATTCCTGGAATGCCTGGCACTCATGTGGGAATGATGAATTTGTCCGATATGATGAATAACGCCTTGGGTATCAATAAAACGAAATTAAGAAAAATCACAGTAAAAGAAGCTCGTAAGCTCTTGAATGTTGAGGAAAGTGATAAGCTGATCGACAAAGAAAAAATGATCAAGGAAGCAATTTTCAACGTCGAACAGAACGGAATTGTTTTTATTGATGAAATTGATAAAATTTGTGCAAAAAATTCAAGTGGCGCTGATGTAAGCAGAGAAGGTGTTCAAAGAGATTTACTTCCTCTGATTGAAGGATGTTCTGTAACAACAAAATACGGAACCGTAAAAACGGATTATATTTTGTTTATAGCTTCAGGGGCGTTTCATGTATCAAAGCCATCAGATCTTCTTCCAGAATTGCAGGGACGTCTTCCAATTCGAGTTGAACTAAAAAATTTAACGGAAGAAGATTTTGTCAGAATCCTGAAAGAAACTGACAGCAGCCTCATTAAGCAGTATTACGCACTCTTAAAAATCGAGGGCGTACAGATAGATTTCGCTGAATCCGGTATCAAAAAAATCGCGGAGTTATCTGCCATCGTCAACAAAAATGTAGAAGATATTGGAGCCCGTCGCCTTCATACAATCATAGAAAAACTTTTAGAAGATATCAGTTTCGAAGCGGATCAAATGAAAGGTCAGCATATTACCATCGATGATTTCTACGTCGAAGAAAAAGTCGGACATCTGGCCAAGCATCAGGATTTGTCGCAGTTTATTTTGTGATATATCTCTTTCAATTTGCTAATGCATGTTGAATAGTATCAAAAATGGATTTGTTTTAAAGCGCCGATTTTCCGTTTCAAATGGCTCCAGAAATGTTCGATCTGGTTCAAACAGGGGGACACGGAGGCTGATATACGAGCTTACAACCGGCTTTTTAATGACCTGGCGGATTTTCGGCGACTTATGTCAAGCCCCCAAAGATTGAACCAACTGAAAGCTCGTATTCAGAGATTCAAAAGAGGAAATAAAAGAAAGAGGAGCAGTATATCCGAGAGACGAATGAGGCCGAACAGAGTTATATTCTCGGCGGAAATTTTCGATCAAGGCTCGAGCTTCTTCAAGAGAATAAAACACTTCTCGGTTGAGCAATTCATCGCGTAAAGTACCGTTGAACCTTTCGATAAATCCGTTCTCCCAAGGACTTCCCGGAGTAATAACATCTTCGATGAATTTTCTCAACATTTTTTCTGTAAATTCAGAACCATTATCGCTTCTGATATATTCAGGAACTCCTCTTGTCAAAAACAATTCCGAAATTGTATCCAAAACGTGTTTTGAATTAATTGTCCTCTCAACTCTGATTGCCAATGATTCTCTCGTAAACTCATCGATTACCGTTAGGCATTTTATTTTTCTTCCATTAGCCAGTCTGTCTTCGACGCAGTCGTACGACCAAACATGATTTTGATATAACGGTTTAAGCCTGATACATGAGCCGTTTCTCAGATAAATTCTTCCTCGTTTCTTCTGCTTTTTCGGCACTCTC
>CADARG010000049.1 GCA_902790255.1 uncultured Pseudomonadota bacterium
GTTGCGGATCTAGCTCCTCTTCCGATTCAGGTTGGGATTCTACAATGTTCGAGTCTTCTATTGGCTGTTTTTCAGGGGGGGATTCATATTTTGGTTCAGGCTTCTGTATAGGATCTTTGGGTAATTGTTCTTTCTGAATTTCTTCAGGTTGGAAAGTTTCCGATTTTAATTGTGGATTTCCAATTATCGAGTGATTATTACAATCATCCAAAGCCTGCTGCATTTCAGCAGCTCCTGCTAATTCGATGTTTAAAAACATATCATTATTGATTTTCGGTTCGAAAATATTTAGAAATCCGAAAGCTATCACCAGACTGTGTAATGCTGCGGACGCGATTCCTGATTTTACCAGATTTTTATTTCCGAGTGACATGCTTTCCCTTGGTCTTTGGCAGTTCTGTTACCAAAACGACTTTTTTAAATCCCGAACTACTGATTTTCCCCATCAATTCCATAATTACGCCGTAGGGGAGGGACTTATCTCCCTTGACGAAGATTTTTGCATCAATTTCTCCAGCAATAGCTTTCAGTTTTGCAGCTATAGTTTCGACATTTACTTCAATTTCTCCGACATAAACCTTTTGAGCGGAATCCATATAAACAACAATTGGTTTTTCTTGAGAATCGACACTCGGAGCGTTTGCTTCCGGCAGGTTGACTTTTACCCCGACTGTCAGTAGAGGCGCGGCGACCATAAAAATAACTAACAGCACCAGCATAACATCGATCATTGGCGTGACATTCATCTCGCTCATAAGAGTTTTTTTTGCTGATCTTTTGTTTCGGCGCGCCATATTAATTCTCCGAATCTTCCATTTTGCGAGAAATTATGGCAGAGAATTCATCTACAAAGGCTTCCAACCGAGTACGGTAGCGATTTATTTCATTTGCGATTTTATTGTAAGCGACTACAGCAGGAATTGTAACAATCAATCCAAGAGCTGTCGTGAACAAGGCCTCAGCAATTCCTGGAGCGACCGCTGCCAGGTTTGTATTTTGTGAAATTCCAATGGCTTCAAAGCTGTTCATAATTCCCCAAACTGTGCCGAATAATCCAATAAAAGGAGCAGTAGATCCTACAGTGGCCAAAAATCCTAAATGTTGCTCCAGATAATCGATCTCACGACCTATGGTAACTTCCATTACCCTGACGACTCTATCTCCCAAAGAGATTCCTCCAATTTCGGTTTTAATTTTTTCTTTAGCTCTTTTCCACTCTTTCATTCCTGTAATAAAAACCGAAACAAAAGGATCGTCGGATTTTGCATTGATATTTTCAAAAAATATATCTATCGAACCGCAATTCCAAAATGCATCCTCAAATCGATTAGCATTCTTCTTAAGTTTGGACAACATCGTAAACTTTGCGAACATAACAGTCCAACTCCAAAAAGAACATGCAATTAAAAGGATAATTATCGATTTAACTACCCACGATGCCTGCGTGAAAAGACTGAACATCGAAAGACCTTGATTAGCAACCATTGTTACCCCTTCCGCTTCTATCATTGGAATAAATCTCCTTCACATGACTTTTGTTTCTTGGGAACCGCTCCCAAATATTTATAACCCTCAACCGTAAGTACTCGTCCTCGTGCTGTACGTTGAACTAATCCTCTTTGCAAAATATACGGTTCGATAACTTCTTCCAGGGTTTCTCTTTTTTCCGACAGGACTGCAGCCAAAGTGTCGGCACCTACAGGGCCTCCGTCGTAAAATTCAAGAATGCATTTCAAATATTTCCTGTCCATTGAATCCAAGCCACTTGCATCAACATCCAAACGAGTCAACGCAAGATCTGCGATATGTCGATCTATAACATCTGAATTATTTACTATTGCAAAATCTCGAACTCTTTTTAACAAGCGTCCAGCGATCCTCGGGGTGCCACGAGAACGTCTTGCAATTTCACTAGCTCCTTCATCGGCAACATTAATTCCCAAAATTTCTGCATTCTTTATGATTATGATTTTTAATTCTTTTTCGGTATAGAACTCTAACCGTAGCGGTATACCGAATCTGTCTCGCAACGGAGACGAAAGCATTCCTGATCGAGTTGTTGCTCCGATCAGAGTAAAGTGCGGAAGATCTATTCTTACGGATCGTGCAGCGGGTCCTTCTCCGATCATTAAATCTAGCTGAAAATCCTCCATAGCGGGGTAAAGGACCTCTTCGACGAGATGGTTCATTCGGTGAATTTCATCGATAAAAAGTACATCTCTTTCTTTAAGATTCGTCAAAATCGCAGCCAGATCTCCCGCTTTTGCCAAGATCGGTCCGGAGGTAGCTTTGAATCCAACACCCAACTCTTTGGAAACAATTTGTGATAGTGTCGTTTTCCCCAATCCCGGAGGTCCAAAAAAAAGCACATGATCCATTGCCAGATTTCTTTTTTTCGCAGACTCGATAAAAATTTTCAGATTCTCTTTAACCGAAGATTGACCGATAAAATCATGTAAGCTCGCGGGACGCAAAGAATATTCATTGACATCATCTATCGTTGCGTTTAATTCCTCGATCATATTAAACTCCAGCCGAAAGTTTGCTTAATACACGCCTCAGAAGTGTATCAAATTGAGGGTTATTGTCAATTTCGATCGTTGAAATTGTACGTAAAATATCAGGTTTTTGGTAACCTAAGTTCATAAGAGCAGAAATCACATCATTTACGGTATTGGATTGTGGAATTTGAGTTCCGATAGCCATATTCAAATCGATTTTTCCGACAACTTTATCTTTCAGCTCTGAAATTATTCTTGTCGCAAGCTTCGCTCCGACTCCGTCCGCTCTGGTAAACATGCTTTTATCTTCGGTTAAAAATGCATTGTAGATATCATCATCCGACAGCGCCGAAAGAATTGATATAGCAACTTTCCCTCCGACTCCCTGTACGGAATTAAGCTTGTTGAACCAAAATTTTTCTTTGTCCGAATAAAAACCAAATAGAGTCCAAGCATCTTCGCGGACATTCAATACAGTGTGTAATTTTACTATCCCTCCGTGATCCTTTGCTTCGTTGATTGTTCGGGATGAGCAAATAATAGAATATCCTACTCCGTTGACATCCAAAATTATCAAATTTTCCAAAACTTCTTCCACAGATCCTTTTAAATAACTAATCATACGTCCCACTCCTTAAAGAAACATTGTTTGAAATTCCTCGATTGTGCGCGTGGCAAATAGCTATGGCTAAAGCATCAGCCGCATCTAACTTTACTGTGCCGCAATTTAGTAAAATTTGCACCATCGTCGAAACTTGATCTTTGGTTGCATGACCGACTCCGACTACTGATTTTTTTACTTTGTTTGGAGTATATTCGGATACTGACAATCCTAGAACTCCTGCACAACAAATAGCAGCGCCGCGTGCCATTCCTAATTTCAAAGATGAATTCGGGTTGCTATTAACGAATACCTGCTCGATGCCTACTTCGGTAGGGGAAAAATCTTCAATTACATTTGATAGATCTTTGTAGATTTTATTCAATCGGAAACTGATATAATCTTCTGGTTTTGTGACAATAGTTCCGTGAGAAACATGTTTCAGATGATATTCGTCATAATCTATTACGCCCCAACCGGTAATATGGAGTCCTGGATCAATTCCTAAGATACGCATTTTTGCTTCCCAAATAACCGTATATATTTTTAACACAAATCAGAGAGCATTTCGCCATAAAAATACTTACGAAATCAGTTAATTATGATATAATTTCTCAGTTAGTTGTTTGGTGTGCATGTATACTTCTTCGCAGTTAATAGATTTAGTTCGTACTTATGATCCAGACGTAAATGAGGACTTGATTCGTAAGGCCTATATCTTTGCTATGGAGTCTCACGGTATGCAGAAGAGGGCTTCTGGTTCACCGTATTTTTATCATCCAGCAGAGGTAGCAAGAATTCTGGCGGAACTGCATATGGATGTAGCTACTGTTGTTACAGGGCTTCTTCACGATGTTATAGAGGATACTAACGCCAGTTTTGAAGAAATCGGGGAAATTTTCGGAACAGAAATCGCTTTTTTGATAGAAGGAGTGACTAAATTATCCAAGATCAGTTACACTTCGTCTCAGGTTCGTCAGGCGGAAAATTTCAGAAAATTTCTCATAGCAATCACTCAGGATATAAGGGTTCTTGTGGTAAAACTAGTGGATAGACTTCACAACATGAGGACTTTGAATTACATAGCATCTTCCGATAAAAGAAAGCGTATAGCTCTCGAATCTCTGGAAATATATGCGCCATTGGCAGAACGTGTTGGTATGAGTGTAATAAAGGATGAAATTGAAGATATAGCATTTTTTAATTTGCATCCGAACGAATACAGAATTATTACACAAAAGCTTGACTTGATTCGTAGTCAGGATGAGCATTTTGTAGAAAATACAATTTTAGCTTTGAGAAAAGTATTTTCTGATGCGGGAATTCACGCAACTATTACTGGGCGAGAAAAAACAGCTTATTCCATCTGGAAGAAAATGCAGAAACAAAATGTTAATTTGGAACAAATTCACGATATTATTGCTTTTCGAGTGATTGTTCGAACAATTGAACAATGTTATATGGCATTGGGAGTAGTTCATACGAATTTTCAGATTATGCCGGGCCGATTCAAGGATTACATCAGCATCCCAAAATTGAATAATTATCGTTCCTTGCATACGACAGTGATTGGTCCATTTAAACAGCCGATTGAAGTTCAGATACGGACCGAGGAAATGCATCGAATAGCAGAAGAAGGAATTGCCGCTCACTGGTCTTATAAAAACGGAGATGTTGTAGCTTCAGGAGGGAGTGATCCGAAAAGTTATAACTGGATAAGAAGTCTTATCGCAATTCTGCAGAATTCCGGAAGTGCTAATGAGATAATGGATAATTCGAAATTGGAAATGTTCGAAGATGAGGTTTTTTGCTTCACTACCAAAGGCGATCTAATAACCTTACCAAAAGGAGCTACTGCCATAGATTTTGCCTACGAAATTCATACCGAGATCGGTAATACGTGTATCGGAGTGAGAATCAACGAAAAAATGGTACCTCTCAAAACGGTATTACGAAACGGAGATCGTGTTGATATTTTGACTTCGCCATATCAGCATCCGGAGGCGTCGTGGGATGGATTTGTGGTTACGGGAAAAGCTCATTCCTGTATTAGAAAATTCATCCGTTCTCAGGAACAGGGTGAATATGTTTCCTTGGGGTTTCATCTTACCAAATATGTGTTTGATAATGCCTGTATCAGTTTCAGTGAAAATCTGATAAATTTGAGAAAATTCAAATGTGAAAAGCTTAACGAATTCTATTCAAAAGTGGGGAGGGGGTTAATACTTCCAAACGCCATAAGAGTTGCGTTGCCTTCCGAGGAAAATATGAATTTGTATGGAGATGCGTCTATTTGTTTGATAGATTACGTGCCGGGAATTGCTGTTCATTTCGCAGAATGTTGTCATCCGATAATGGGTGATAAAATTATTGGAATCATTCAGCCGAAAAAGGGTTTAGAAATTCACGTAACAAGTTGTAATCAGTTGGAAAATCAGGTAAGTCAAAATTTTATCAAAGTAAAATGGAGTCAGGAAAATGACGAAGGCGCTGCATTTATCGCTAGATTGCGTATAGTTATGCTCAATAAACAGGAAAGTTTTGCTTTGGTTACGAATATTATCAGCTCCAATGGAGGAAGTATCGCTAATTTGAAAATAGAACATCGTTCCAATGACTTTTTCAGCTTGCTGATCGATATAAAAGTTACGGATATGGTTCGTTTTGGAGAAATTCAAGCCGCATTACGTGCTTGTTCTAACATTAAGTCAGTCCGGAGAATGTAAGAGGATACTGAAAGGAAAAAAATACGATGAAATTTCCTCGTTCATTAGTTGAAGGAAAGATTTTGGGAAGGAGAGGTCAATTTATAATGTCCGTGGAAATTGATAATGTTGTGGAACGTTGCCACTGTCCTACAACAGGAAGGATAGGGAATTTCGAAATAATGGGGCGTCCGTGTTTGTTGTCCCAAAGCGAGAATTCGACCCGTTCCACTCGTTATACCGTCGAGGCAATTTCTTTAAATCGTCCAGAGGATAAAATGAAATCTTGGATCGGTATAAATCAAAACGCTTCCAATCGATATGTGGAATATTATCTAAACAACGGCGGTTTTAAGGATATGATTCATGTCAGAGGGAAAGTTCTCCGGGAGAAGGTATTGGGAAAATCAAAATTGGATTTTTTGGTCGACGATACCTATCTGGAGGTAAAAACTCCACTGCAGGATATACAGTTGCCGATTCCTGAGTACGTGAATATTCGAAGAGTTTCTCCATTTTCCGACACTTCTCGCCTGGTAAAACATATGACCGACCTTGCGAATAGCTTGCAAACAAACCAGAGGGCAATTATTTTACTGGTGTTTCTTTATGATAACCCGGGATTTAAGGTGATTAGTCGCAGCATCAATTATCGAGAAGTTTTCAAAGTTGTACAATCGAGTATATCCAAGGGGGTTGAGATGTGGCAGGCCAACTTCAAAATTACAGCGGAGAAAGTAAAATTATCAAGGTATTTCCCTCTAACTCTATCGGAAATAAGTTTGTGAAAAAATAGCTATGGCAGATAAATCCCAAAATAGAAGGGGGAAGTCAATTGTTGATTTTCAAAAGTGTGATTTTCGTAATATGCAAGATTTTTGAGTGAAATTCAGGAAAGCCTCTTGATATCAGCTGATCTATCTAGTATTAATATCACTGCGAAATGTGCGTCCCTAGCTCAGCTGGATAGAGCGTCGGCCTTCTAAGCCGCAGGTCGTAGGTTCGAATCCTACGGGGCGCACCATCTGAAGTTTCAGTGTTTTTAAGCATCATAAGAATAGAAGGAATTTTGAAGATTTTCGGTTTTCCCCCGCGATTTT
>CADARG010000050.1 GCA_902790255.1 uncultured Pseudomonadota bacterium
TCTGTCTATTCTGTATGGATTGTATTCCCGCTGCTATTCCCGCCACAGTAGCAGCAGTTTTTGCGAGCTTTTTAACAGGTGGACGTACTTTGGATGTTTGATGATCTTCATTTCCCCGTTGTACTTGTTCTAAATCGCCCTGTATAGAGGCTGATTCTCTCTGCTTTCTTTCAACTTGTCTCTGAGCTTTTAACTGATTTATCTCTCTCTCAATTTCGTCCAGGATTCTTTGAGCATCACCTTTCCCTCGTCCTTGGTGAGGTTGGGTGACTTGTACTGTTCCTTTTACGACTTTTTCAGTAAATTCGACTTTGTCGTTCGCAATAACCAGGTCACTTGAACCCATCCACTTTTGTGGTTTGGAGTTCGCTATCTCTTTAATCCTGTTAGCGTAACGTTGCACTATCGCTTCTTTTTCTCCTTGTCCGTTTACTAAACTTATCAACGTAGTCAGCTTTTCTTCAATAGTAGCCGCTTCAAACTTCGCATTATAAGCAGATGCATCCGAACAAGTCAGAAAATCAAACACTAACGCTGAACATAAAATGATAACTTTTTTCATAATCTTTCTCCTTTCTCTTAAACAGTTATCTTCACAAAATCACAAGAAATACAAAGACTACAAAAACAAGGGAAAGACCGCAACATGGCAATCTTTCCGTAAATCACGTCTAGATATTAAACGTGACTCCAAGTGATAACTCATGCTTATCAGACTTAACTTTAAAGTTTCTGTCTGAAGTGTCATGTTGAGCCGCGAAGGCTTTTTCTGTCAAAGCCCGGCAATCAATACTCTTTTTCGCAGAGTTATATACTTTATATCTGTACTCCAAAGAGCAGGATACTCTATTAGTTATTTTTTTCGATCCGCCTAGTCCGAATACTGCTCCCCAGGCTCTTTTCTTCTTAGAAACATCAAATCCGTCCCCATGATCAACCCAATTACCATCCGCATCTATAGAATACCCAATTTCTATATTTTTAGTGGTTACTCCTAAAATTCCGTAGACATCATAAGAATTCCAATCTTTTCCGAATTTTAGGGAAAGAGCCCATTCGTCACCGTGTCTTATGTCAGCATGAGATACTAAAACACTTTCGTTCTCTGGAAGATCTGATTCCATATCTTCAGCCGCCGTGAAATTATGATGATGCTTTGCTCTGCTTAGAGTATAATTCAACTCACCACCGACGAACCAGTTATTGCTGAATTTTTTCTTAATACCGGCAGCAAATCCTGCTCCGACTCGGCCAATAGAGTTTTCTTTATGCTTGGCCCAAGGCTGTGCGTTAGGAAAGTTATCCTTATCAACCTCATAATCCATTTTGAAATCCGAACTGGTCCAAGAACCGACCGCAGATGCTCCCGCGTAGAACTTAAGTCCGTTCGAAGAGGCGATTTCTTCAGCTTGAACCGACAAGCAAGAAACCAACGCGATTAATACAATCTTCTTCATAATCGTTATCCTTCTATAATTATTTCCAATTTAAACCAGAAAAGTTAAAGCAAAGTTAATAAATTTATATTTTTTTCAAAATTATTTTAAATTTTTACCGAATTAATTATTGTTGAAGATTTTTTTGCTGTTTCTTTTTCCTGATTTTCATGACACGACGGGTTGTGACCAGCATTAATATGGTGGCGACAGTCATGAAAACGCAGGCCATGATTGTAACGATATTTCCGCTGAATTCTGCGCTTATCGCGATGCAAATAGACATGATGATGTTACGGAAAACTACGACGGTTGACGCTCCGACACTGGCGACTTCAGATGCCGATTCGAGAGCTTTCAATACCGAAACAGGTACCAAAAATGCACTACCCACACATTGAATACACATTAAGCCTAGCAGGGCAAATGCGTTCCAATTCGGCTGATATACTGTCAGATAAAAAACATATATACCGAATATCAAGTAAGCTATGATCCCCAGCCATTTGGATAATCTCAAACTGTAGTGTTTTACGACATAGCGGTATACAAAAGTACAGATTACATAAAAAAGGAGCGGAATAGCCGAGAATAATGCGATATCGGCCGAATTATTGGCAAAAATGAATGGACAACTTGTTGCAAAAATCATATATCCGCCGGCAAATAACCCCGGTATCAATGCATAGATAACAAAGTACGAATTTTTTAAAACGATTTTATAATCTTTCATAAGGTTTTTGACCGAGAATTTTGATTGCACCTTTCTCTTCTTTTTTTCCGGGCAAGAATAAAATAAAATTAATCCGACGATTTGAGTAATCATCAAAACAAAAAAGGATAGACGCCAATTTCCGACCTCAGCAAAAAGAGCTCCTACGAAAGGAGAAATAATCCATGCAACAGGCTGATACAGTTCCAAAAGTCCGACAACTCCTGCCTTTTCTTTTTCATTGAATAAATCATTAATTATGCTGAGTGACACTATGTAAATGACGCTTGCTCCGATTGCCTGAGTGAACCTCATACAGATAAAAAGCGGAAGTCCAGTTGAAACACAACAACCGAAATGTCCGACCGCAGATAAAATCAGAGCCGGAATAATTATTGATTTAATTCCTCGGAAATTTATAAGAGGTCCACTGAGTGCTCTTCCGAAAAATTCTCCGATCAAGTGAGCGACGATGGTCATTTGCATCATTTCGTTGGTAGTTTGCAGATCAATTGCCATCTGTTTCATGCTCGGGATATAAATGCTGACGGATGCTGAAGTTATGACATTCATAAGCAACAAGAAAACAGCCATTCTGCGATTGGACAATTCTCCACCGCGTCTTAAAACTATGCTTCCAAATTTCTCAATAATGTGTTTCATATTCTAAACAAACGATCCATACCCAGAATTTACAAACGCCTTTTTTACCTCTTCTCTGCAAATTTTGAATGACTCTTGCACAGACTGACCTGTTGTATCTATCACAATATAAGTTTTATCGCAAGTCAAAGGAGCAATTTTTCTAGATTTATCCTGAGCGTCACGAAGTTTCATATTATTGTAAACTTCGTCAAAAGTCGTATTTTCGTTTTTTAGGTCAGCAAACCTCCTCTTTGCCCTCTCTTTCAGATCTGCTGTAACAAACAGTTTGCAGCAGGCATCTGGAACTACCACCGTTCCGATATCTCTGCCATCAAGAACTACACCTTTTTCGTTGTATAGTTGAATAAAATCTCTTTGAAGATGTGTCATAATGTCACGAACTTCAGGATTTTTTGCAATGTCTGAGGCTCTGGCGCTGTTTTCTGGAGATCTTAATTGTTCTTCGGTCAGTTTAGCAGTTATGTCCAAAAGTTTTCTTATATCTTTAAGCTCTGTCAGAGGGGCGTTCAAAAAAGCGACCGTACGGTAAAGAAGTCCCGTATCAAGATAAACAAAACTAAAATGGCTCGCAATCATACGAGCCAAAGTTCCTTTCCCACTGCCGGCAGGACCGTCTATGGCGACAACAGGTTTCATTTATTCAGACCCAGTTCTATGTCCTTTCCGTCGTACTTTACCCCAGTGATTAACAGCAGAGGACAAGCCAAACAAATCGAAGAGAACGATCCGAACATTAGACCGAACAGAATCGGGAAACAGAAGTCGAAAATAACTTTCCCGCCGAATAAACACAGAGCAAAGAGTGACAAAAACGTAGTTAACGAGGTTAACACCGTACGAGATAAAGTCTCATTGATGGCTTTATTCAACAGCTCTACCAAAGTCAGACTGCGGTAAATCGCCATATCTTCACGAACCCTGTCAAACACCACAACTGTATCGTGAATTGAGTAACAAGCTGTCATCAACAACGCCACGATTGAGTTAGCACTGAGCTCAAAATAATGGCAAATCGAATACAATCCCATAAGAATTACACAATCGTGAGCCAGTGAAACGACACCGCAAATTGCGAACTGCCATTCGAATCTCAGCCAAATGAAAATCAAAATAGCTAACAGCGAAATTATAACCGCTATCATCGCGTTGTTGACTAATTCGGCTCCGACTTTCGGTCCGATTTTCTCAATTTTTCTGTATTCGACATTGTCTCCCAGAGTCGTCTTCACTTTTTCAATGGAAGCATTCTGAGATTCCTGTGTTTGGTTACTCGGACTCGGAATTCTGATCAAGACATCATTTTTTGAACCGAATTCCTGAAGATAAACATCACCAATATCTAACTTTGTGAGCTTGTCACGCAATTCCCCAAGGTTAGCTTCTTGCTGAGTTCTGATTTCCATCAAAAAACCGCCTCGGAAATCAATTCCGAAGTTTAAACCATTAAAAATAAAAGCTCCGACGCTTATTAAAACCGTAAGAATCGAAAAAATGTAAGTAAACTTCCTAAACGAAACGAAATCTATTTTTGTATCGTGAGGTATGAGTTTATAAAATTCCATAATCTTTCCCCTTTCTTACATAGGAATCTTTACTGCGTACTTCAATCTCAACAAAGTCGAGACAATGTATCTAGTCAAAGTTGTTGCCGTGAAAAATGATATAATCGTTCCGAGAATCGTTGTGATGGCGAATCCCTTAACAGGTCCCGTTCCGAAATAATACAGGCAAGTCATACCGATAATTGTATTGAGGTTCGTGTCAACAATCGACGTCATTGCCAAATCGTATCCTTTCTCAATAGCTTTAACCAATTTATCGCCTTTTCGGATATACTCCTTGATCCTCTCATTTATGAGGACGTTAGCATCCACCGCAGTACCGACTGTCAGAGCTATACCCGCTATACCTGGAAGAGTCAAAGTCGCCTGCAGGCAAGATAATCCTGCAATCAATAGGATAATGTTCACAGTCACTGCGATATTTGCAATCATTCCGAAAGAGGAATACCACATGTACATAAAGACCAAAACGAATAGTCCGGAAACCAAAGTCGCAATAATTCCCGATTTGATGGAATCCGCTCCCAAATCAGGTCCGACTGTTTTTTCTTCGATTACATTCAAAGGAGCAGGCAAAGCACCGGCCTTCAGCAAGACTGCCAAATCCTGAGCTGTTTCCGCGGTGAAGTTTCCAGAAATAATACCGTGACCGCCGGTAATCGCACTCTTAATTACCGGAGCACTTATAACTTTATTATCCAACAAAATTGCAAACCTTTTTCCTATATTTGCTTTTGTTGCATCAGCGAATTTTTTCGCTCCAATTTTGTTGAATGAGAATTCAACCGCAGGATTATGATATTCATCATGCCCGAGATTGGCGGAAATCAAAGTCTCTCCCCCGACCAAAGCTTGCTTTTTTACCGCTATGTATCCTCCTTCATCAGATTCCACATACATACTGCCAATCGGCGCAATTGCACCTTTTTTATCAGTAACTTGTTTTGCTGTTTCGTCCACCAAATGGAAGGTCATTTTTCCGGTACGACCCAACATCTCCTTAACTTTGCTTGGATCCTGCATTCCCGGAATCTGAAGCAAAATCCGATCCTCTCCCTGTTTCTGGATGTTCGGTTCACGAGTTCCTGTATCGTCAACTCTCTTACGGACACTTTCGATACAACGATCAACTGCGTTAGCCTTTCTTTCCCTCAATGCTTCTTCTTTTGGTGTCATAGTTACGTGAGTTCCGACTATATCAACCCTGAAATCTGAATCAATCGAAGTAAGAATTGTCCTTGCTTTTCCAACTTTAGATGAATCCTTCAAATCAAATTCGACAACTTTTACATCTTTTGCTATAACCTTCGGGAAATTTGCGGCATAAGGAACTCTCTCTTTTCTTAAAGTCTGACGCGCGGCATCCAGCATCTGATTCAGGTAGTCATTTTCGACAGCATCCAAATCGACCTCCAGTAAAAGATGAGCACCTCCTCTTAGATCCAATCCGAGACTGACCTGCTTATTCGGCAGAAAATCCGGCAAATTTCTTACGACACTTTTAGGAAGAATATTCGGAATTGAAAATAAAATTCCGAAGACGCACACACATGCTATTAATATTTCCTTCCACTTTGGGAAATTCATTTTTATCTCCTCTACTTGTTTGTTTTCTTTTCATTTGTCTTTGGCTTAGTTGATTTTTTCGACGTTTCTTTGTTTGCCGATTTTTCCTCAACCAAATCTTTCCCTAAAGAACTGCCTTTATCGATAAGATTCACGATAGCGCTTCTCAAAATTCGGATACGAATTCCTTCAGAGATTTCAAAAGACACTTCATCATCGCTGATTACTTTGTGAACTGTTCCAATAATTCCGCTGGCGGTAATAACTTTATCTCCTTTTCTCAATTTAGAAAGCATTTCTTTCTTTTTCGCTTCCCTCTTTTGTTGAGGACGTATCAGCAGGAAATAAAACGCCAAGATCATTATCAAAATCGGAGCAAAACTTCCGATTAAGGACGTAGTCTGCGCTCCTTGCTGATTAGGAACTGATGTTGTTGTCTGGGTATTATTCATTTAAAATCTCCTAAATTTTTCCAATATATTTTTCCGGATTTTCCGGAGTGTTATTTTTCATAATTTCCAGGTGTAATTGCGGAGTCGACACGTCTCCTGTCTTTCCCACTGAACCAACTTTCTGTCCCGTCGTTACTTTAGCACCCTTCTTAACGTTTATGTCTTTCAGATGAGCGTAGGAAGAAATTAATCCGTTTTTGTGCTGAACAACCACCACATTTCCAAACGACTCATCGAGATTATTTCCCGCGTAAATTACTTCACCGTCCGAAACAGCTTTGAC
>CADARG010000051.1 GCA_902790255.1 uncultured Pseudomonadota bacterium
TGAACGGCTTAACTCCGTGGGAATTTATCATTAAGGAATGGAAATCTGAACCAAAATTGTTTAGAATTAGTCCTGCTCCCTACAATGTGGGACTGAACACCAAACTCACTCCGAAATCAAGTAACAAGTCTATTTTGTCCACATTTTCCGCTTTCAGAGCAACCGATAAAGGCGTATCTCCATTGAATTCGAAATTAGGATCAGCACCATTCTCCAGCAACCCCTTCATTTTATCAATCCCCAGTTTTCCAGGCAGTTTAGTCGCAACTATCAATCTTTTGTTGTTTTCATTTTTTTTATTAAACTGATTATTGTTTAATGTCTGTTCCTCATTTCTGACCTCTTGTTGAGGAAGAACTGCGTCACGGTTTCGCTGATTCTCTCTTAGATTATCAATCGGCATCCCACACACATTTGCCGTCATAACCGCAAAACTTGCCAAACATATTACTTTCTTCATAATTTCTACCTTTCCTATGTGTTTCTGATTATCTCAATAATGTCCTTTTTTATTTCCCTATACTAATCTTCAATTTTTCAGAACAAAAACTACAGAACATACAAATAGACTATATGTGTATTATATAACAAATTATTTTGCAAGATTTTTATACCATTGGAAAGATAAAAATGAACAAAATCCGATAATAATCGCTCAAAATCGTATCAATTTATTTTGCGGAAATAAATTTCGAATTTTTCACTCACACCCCTGCTTCCTTCAGCAATTTTATCACTTTCGTTCGATTTTTCTTCTCCGCCAACATTAATGCCGTTCGTCCCTGGTTATCTCGTACATTAATATCTGCTTTATTTTCTATTAATAATCGAACTATTTCCGTGTAACCTTTGAATGCGGAGTGCATCAAGGCTGTTTTTCCACCGGAGTCTTTTTTATTGATGTTTGAATGATTCTTTATTAATGCTTTTACCATTTCGGTACGTCCCATCCGTGCCGCAATAATCAATGATTCATCTTTATTATTCTGAGATATAGGGTATAAATTGCTGTTTACCAACAAATTAAACGTTTCCATATAACCGACAAGCGTTGCTTGCATCAGCGCAGTGCTTCCGTTATTGTCCCGCATATTGACGTCAGCACTATTATCCAAAAGCATTTTTACCATTTTCGCATCACAGCCGGTTGCTGCAATTATCAATGGAGTACGCCCGTATTGATCTTGCGCATTAATGTCTGCTTGTTCTTTTATTAACATTTCAGATATTTTTACCTGACCTTTTGAAACAGCGTAAAGTAAAGCTTCACTTTTAGGATTGAGATTTTTTATTTTATCGACCGTATTTTTGATTCTATTTATACCAAGATCTTGGCTTATTGATTGAATTACCTGATCATTTCTCGTTATCCTCTCCCTTTTATTTGATAATTGAGTAAATTGATCTTCCAAACTGCCTTGCTTGTTTGACAGAGTCGAATAAAAGGAAAGAACTGTTTGAGCTTCCTGGTTAACCAAATCTTTCACTTCTCCTAACTTGTTAGAATTTAAAAAACCGAGAGCTCCTCCCATTGAATTAGATTGGTTGTTCATAACGAAGAAATAAAATCCACCAGCCAAAACCAGAAAAACTCCTAACATTATGACCCGTCTGAACAAAACCCAGAAAATAATGAGTGCTAACCCCATTATAAAATACAGCAACATTGATACCTCCTAGCATATGGCGTCTATATTACCGAAAATGCGTTAAAAACAGGTTAATTAGCCTTGTGAATAAACTTCAAATTACTTCCGTGAAATCGGTTGATTTTAGAGCATTTCGCACTTAAACTCTCGCGTTAATATACAGGGGGACCACTGCTGGTTCAAATTCGGTCAATTCAAGAAAATTTTTCGCATTTTTATAATTTTTGATCTCAAAAAATTCACGTTTGGTATTTTGCAAAACTTCGATAATTTTGTCTCCTGCCAAAGGAGCTTTTTGTTCTGAATTAAGCATTTTCTCCAACGATTCATACGGACAGACACCGAAACTCCCAGTTGAGAAATCATGAAAATGTACCTGTTTTTTTTCGCTTTGAATAATGGATACCAGATCATTTCTCTGTCCGAATTCTTGTTCGAAAAGATTTTTTATGATCTGAAAATAACTTGCGCAAACAGCTGGAATTCCCAGAGCAAGAGCCAGTCCTTTCGTAAAACTTTGAGCAGTACGAATTCCTGTAAAAGATCCAGGACCCGATGCCGTAATAATACGATCAATTTTTTGCAAATCGATTTTGTTACGCATACAAAAATCCTGAGCCAACTTAACTAAATAGGTTGGGGCATTAACATCCTCATTGATTTCAGACAACTTCCCCTCAAATTTCACTGCAATTGAACATCTTTTCAAATCAGCAGTAACTGCTAAAATATTATTCATACAATACTACTTCACCGTCTTTTATTCCTAATTTTATTTTTCCTTCCAGCAAGTCTAAAGCGGAATTTCCGAAAATTTCCCTGCGCCATCCTCGTAAAAATTTCACCGATTGATCTCCGTTAACGAGCCGAAGCAAGTCTTTAACCGAAGCAATTACGATTGGCGCAACATTGTGCTGATTTGATTTTATGTTCAACAAAGTTTTCAACAAATCAACCGAAGAATTTCTGTCTGTCTGAATTTTTTCCGGAGAGAAATCCTCTATAATCGTCTCTGCGTAATCCAAAAATTCTCTGTTATCGACCAGATTTCGCGAATTTTTCAGATTTCTGATATATTCGATTCCCTTTTTACAAATCGACTTAATGAGACGATCGCTTGCCAAAATTTCCGGAGCAATTTTCCTCTCTTTCGACTTTTCATCTCGCCAACTAAGCAGTTTATGAAGTAATGGATAACTCGACTCATTTAAGGAATCCTCTAGCGAATTTTTTTCCATTAATTGTGATATTTCATCATCTAGCCAACTTTCACGATGCAATCTCCTTAACTCCGCAATCTGCTTTTGATAAACTTTTCGCAGATAAGTCACGTCTTCCGAGGCATATGCCAATTGCTTTTTGCTGAGAGGCCTTTTGCTCCAATCACTCATCCCGTAATTTTTCTTCAACTTTTTATTTGTATAATGAAAAACAATGGATTGATAACTGATATTTTCCTTGTAACTCAGAACCATTTCATAAAGTTGGGTGTCATAAAAATTATTAACTTCGAGCCCATAATTTTGCAAAATTTCGATATCTTGCCGAGCGCAATGAAAGACTTTTTTCAGATTTTCGGAAACAAAAAACGGTTTCAAAAAATTCAGATCGACAGAAACAGGATCTATTACATAATTTTCAGACTTAGTTGCAATCTGCACAAGGCACAGCAACGGCATTTGATTTTCTTCCCGAATAAATTCAGTATCGACAGTGATAAACCCCTGCTCGCCGAAAAGATCTTTTGTCAATTTTTGGACAGTTTCTTCCGAATTAACCAAAATCATATTCAGAAGCAACCTCTTTGTAAATTTTGAGCAGATTCGGCAAGAAAGATTTTAAATTTTCAGGCTCTATCGTTGGACCGCACCAAATTCTGATATGAGGTTCAGCGAGAGCATGCCCCAGAAAATCATATCCGTACTGCTTGTCGGAAGCCAGATCTAAAATTTTGTGTAAAAATTGCCATTTTTGATCTTTCGACAACCTCTGATATTTTTCATTGTTGATATCTAAACAAGCTATATGATGCGCGCGGAATTTTTCCTCGACCAAAAAGGTGAAAACATTTTGCGATTTCAACCATTCGCAAATTACATCGTAATTATTTTCGACTCTACGCATCAAAAACGGCAGCCCGCCTGAATTATCCACCCAAACCAAAGTTTCATAAAAATCTTGGAAACACATAAGCGATGGGGTATTGATAGTCGCTCCATCGAAAAAATTCATATTGATCTGACCATCGTTCACTATTTTGAAAATTCGAGGAATAGCCCGATTCGGATGAAAATTTCTCAATCGATCAACTGCCCGCGGACTTAGCACCACAGTACCGAATCCGCCCTCACCTCCCAGTGCCTTTTGCCAAGAAAATGCCACAGCATCCAGCTTTTCCCAATCGATATCTATAATAAATGCACCCGACGATGCATCACAGATTGTCAAACCTTTGCGATTTTTCGGAATCCAATTGACATCGTGAAACGAGACACCCGAAGTCGTCGAGCTGAGACAAAAAACTACGTCGTGTGAAAAATTTACCCTGTTTACATCCGCTATCTTCGGAAAATCTTCATGAATCACTGTTGTATCAGGAACTTTCAGCTCCTCAACTACATCATGCGCCCAATGATTACTGAATACGCAATAAGCGAGAACATCTACAGGCCTCGCCCCCAGCAGATTCCACATCAAGAGCTCCATACCTCCCGTACAGGAAGCAGCACAAGTTCCCACCAAATAATCGTCAGGAATATTTAAAATTTTTCGCTGGAGTCGGACCGTTTCCCGAATCAGTCCCAATCCTTCTTTAGATCTATGAGATCTTCCGGCAAGAGAAAAATTCGGATATTCCCACCCTTTGCGCTTTGCACAAGGACCGGATCCGAAACATTTGTTTTCCATCGACCTCAACCGTGATCGTTACTTAACGGAATTCGACAGCTTACCGAAATAATTCTTCAATGAACTGAATTGCACATTGTTAGAAACACGCTTCGGCTTCTCCGCGGGAATCATTTTCACACGCAGAGGATTAAGATTAACGTTATTACGAGCCAACTCCAGATGTAGATGCGGACCTGTAGCTACCCCAGACGCACCAGAAAACGCAATAAGTTGCCCTTTCCTGACTTTAGCTCCCGGACGCACTGCAAACCTACTCAGGTGAGCATACCTACTGGCATATCCGTTTTTATGTTTGATGTCCACACATTTACCATACCCAGAATATCTCGAAGCACGAGTTACAACTCCGTCGTAAATCGCATAGACGGGAGTCCCGTGATTGGCCGCTAAATCAACCCCTGTGTGCCTTTTGTATCTTTTTGTAACCGGATGAATTCTCAAACCAAACGGAGAAGAAACTCTCATTCTCCCCTTGATCGGAGGTGCAAAAGTCCCACCAGGCCTAAGTCCGTCGACTTTTTCTCCATTTTCAAAGAAATATCCTTCCTTTCCGAATTTGTACACGGAAGCTTGTTTCCTTTTTGTTTTAATCTTTGAATAAATAAGCTCATTCTTGGAATTGAAAGCAATTTCAAACTGGTCGCCCTTTTTCAAAGAACGCCTAAAATCAATTTTTGAAGATAAGCTCTTGATAACTTTGTCGATAACCTTCACAGGAATGGACAATTTTCTCGCGTCAACATAAAAATTGTTATGAATCGTTCCCTTGATCAATTTTCCACCCTTGTACGGACCTGACTTAATCTCCGCAAACCTCAACGGCTCAGTCTTCTTATCTGTCGCACTCGCTACACGTTGAGACCCCAAATTTGACACATCAAGACGCGCAACCTTACTCTGTCCGAGATACCCAGAAGTAAGAGAATCTGTCAACTTAGCTCGAAAAATCGGCTTTCCGTTTAGAACAGAAGTATTCCCCGAAAGAAGAGTTCCACCTTTATCGACAAAAACTTTCTTGCTGCTTGACATATCCCACAACATCGGAGAATAAGCCAAAACCAACAAAGCGCCACCGCTCAATACTTTGAATTGTTTTGAAAATCGAGATAGATCCACCATTCCCTCCTCGGAATATATACATAAACCTAATTTGAAAATATGCAAATAAATTGTTAAAATCAATAGGTTGTTTCCTTTTTTTATACATAAAAATGTTTTTTTTGATTTCAACCGTTTTCTGTTATTTTTTCGATTGACTTTTTTTCGGGGTCCATATAATATGAGCGCACATTTGGGGGTGTAGCTCAGTTGGTTAGAGCGTCGGCTTGTCACGCCGAAGGTCGCGAGTTCGAGTCTCGTCACTCCCGCCAGTTAAATTTCAGCATTTTCAGACATTGTGAAGATAGGAGAGGTTTCGAGAGTTCTCAATTTTTTCTAGCGATTTTAAATCACGTTAAGTGTTTTTATGGAACTGTATTAATCGTGTACCTCTCCCTGTCCTCAAACATTCACATTCCTAGCTTCGGTGCGGGGGGCGAAATTGGCGGAAGTGATATCCGAGTAAATTGCATCGAGGGCGGATTTCAGTCCGGCTTCGTCTGTCACATTTTCGTACAGATACGGTTCCGAACTATCTGTTGCGCAGGAATCCAGGTAAGAATAGTCGAAGCCCGTTTCCGCTTGAGTGACCGGATGTTTATATTTTAGCTGTTTGCGGTATTTGATTAAATACACGCGCAGGTTGTTATTTTTCTTCAGCTTCTCGCAGGCCTCTTTGGTAACTAGTCTCACAGCCTCTGTCGCGTCCTTGCCATTCCAAGTTCCGTTACTTGATTGCCACTCGTAGTTGTATTGTTTTGTTCCCTCTGCTCCATAAAACAGCACTGTATTGATTGGGAGGGTTACGGTTTGCATAATATAGCTCAGTTTTCCATGAATATTATGATATTCATTCCAATTGGCATTTTTTCCCAGCATAAAATTTTCAAACGGAGTATAGGTTCTAGTTAATCCTGTCGCATTATATCTCCTTATTTTGTAGTTCGAATATTGATCCCATCCGTCCGTAGAATATTGAGACATATCAAACCAGTCATCTGTGTAATAAAGACTGCCGTGATCTCCCGGAAAGCTCAAGGGAAAATCCGCATAGTAAGTATCTGCTTTTCTATTTACGGCAAATCCCATTTCTTGATCGTAATACCATGCATTTTCAGCTGTATAAAAAGAACTATTCGCCGACGCCATATAAGGATCCAGCGGATATTTCGAGTAATCTATATACGCACTATTTTCCGGTAGTCTGATTTTTGTATACTGAAAGTCGATCGAATCGTCTTCAAATTTCAAGTTCTCCAGTTTCAACTTGCCCACGGACAGCGTTATTTTATAGGTCCCGTCCTGTTGTTTTTCGTAGTAATGGGTTTCCGGAGATATCGTGACCACTCCGTCCAATCTCCTTGTCCTTCGAAATTGACCAAATTTCCGCCGCCAAGCCACAAACCTGTGGTTGTATCGCTCGGATTACTCATGTTCATGACGCAGTTGTCGAGATTTGTTATCTCCACCCAATACACCCATCCTCCTGCATCATTTGGGCTTGTAGAATAATACATAATAACATTATCGCTAGGATTAACTACTCCTGTGTAAGTTTTAGGGTAGACGCGAGCATACTCAGTACTTGTATTAGCAAAAGTTTCTGTAGTCAAAGCACCATTTGTCGAATAATAGTTGACAAATGTCGTTGCCGGTGCGCGCGACACAACTTTGGCGTATATCTTTACGTTTGTTAACCAGGGATTCGTAATCGAATATATTATTCTACCACCATCATGGGGAACTAACCATGCATAATCACTAACTATGCGCCAATATCCTCCTGAAGGTGAAAATGACATACTCGGATCGCGATAAGTTATACGGGCTCCATTTGTTTCTCTAGCTCCGTCAATTCGGAGCATTTGATTTCTCAAAACAGCCGATGCCAAATGGGTATTTTGAAAAGCGAACCTTAATTTTTCTTTGGAGAAAACGAAATTGGACTCATTATATTTTCCTTCTTTTTGATACTTCTTCGCAAAACAACTCGCCGGAAAAGTAAATGTTTCTGTTCCGTTTACTGGTATCGGTTCTCCGGCAGTGATTGTTCCTCCTGAAGAAATAGTCGCGCCATTTATGTCAGTTTCTCCCAGAGCGTTCGGATTGAAAAACGTTACCAAGCTTTGAGTTTTTACGTCCAGCGTCATTTTTCGTTTTACATTGATCACGATATCGACCGTTCCCTGTCCATCAGTTGCTCCCGTCATGCTGCATGCCGGCATGACTTTCGTGTATGGGCGGTTTGTGATTTCCGCCGAAACCAACCTCAGGTTGGTCATGTTTAGGTCTATGTAGTAGTTTCCGTCCTCGGTTTGCGCATCGAAAATTTGGTCAGCTTCGATGAAAAATTCCTTCTTCTCCGTGATTTTGTAGTCGGTGTTATTCAGCACCGCCCCGTTGGAAATGTTGGTGAATCGAAGCTCGCTGTTACAAGAAACCGTCACGCTCAGCTGGCCGTCTCCATTGAAGCAGATGTATTTGCCCGCGACGATCTTACTGTTCAAATTTGAAGCCAAATTAACCAGATATATTCCCTCGTTTTGCGTCAATCCCGTCCCCGGA
>CADARG010000052.1 GCA_902790255.1 uncultured Pseudomonadota bacterium
TTCAGACTTCCTTTCTTTTCCTCCTGTTGCGCTGTTGGCTTCGGATCCTCTTTTTTCTTTGCCGCTAGAGCTTCTCGCGAAACTGATGCCGGTTGTGCTACTGGTTGACCTTCAACTTCTGCCCAAAAATTACGCCGTGCTTCTATCTTCTGCATCGGTGTCATATTGGACATCTCTGTAGTTTTTTTAGCAAACCTACCAAACATCCCACAATCTCCTGTTTGAAACATCATCAACATCAAAGCAGGAATACTCACCTTCAATACACTCAATCTCATCTTAACCTCTTTTTCATAATTATAAAAACTCACACTAACAAGGAGATACTCTCTCCTCAATCAGACACTAAATGTGATACTTAACACCAATTTTCAAAGAATGTTCTCTCAATCTTTGTCTGACATTAAAATCAGCTACTCCCTCTTCATTTTTCCACAAAGCACTATCTGAAGAATTTCTCCAAGAATACTCATACTCAGCAGATAAAGACAACTTTTTGCAAATAGGTCTCTCAAATCCCAGCCCTAATAAGAAAGAAGGAGATTTTAATTTCGCTTTGGAAGACAACCGATCAGCAGCGTAACGCATGTAACTAACTTCTCTCCACTTTACCCCAGCAATTCCATAAACTACCGAATTTAACCCTCTGAAGTAATATCCACCTTTCGCCTTCAGAGTATAAGAAACACCAGATATCTTGCTTTCATATCCCTCATCATCAGCAGGATCGGTTATAACGAAACTTTTGTTGTTTTTCCCAAAAGAAACATCTCCGGCTAAACCAACATACCAATTATTAAAGAAATGGGAGTAACCAATATTAACGGATGGATCGATATGGCAACGACTGCGCTTACTTTTCACCAACTCATTGTCAGGAACATTTGATTTGCTGTTATCTGAATATAACGTACCAACTCCCTCTGTTTCGTCATTCTTTACATCAGCATGACTATATACAGCATCGACTCCGACGTAAAACCCTTCAAGATTTTTCACATCCAGATGATCATCTGCCGAAACAGGAAACGTGCCAAACACGAACACTAGAGCAAGAAATCTTGCAAAATCTTTGTATAAATTCATAAAAACCTCCCAAAACCTGAAAATTGAGGGTAGCGTATCATCCCCCTAAACATTAGTCAAGAATATAGGACAAAAAATAATTTTTATATTTAAGAAAAAATATAGTTTTTATGCGT
This sequence comes from uncultured Pseudomonadota bacterium, assembly GCA_902790255.1. Classification (GTDB taxonomy): domain Bacteria; phylum Pseudomonadota; class Alphaproteobacteria; order UBA3830; family UBA3830; genus UBA3830. The sequence continues at coordinate 1,203 of CADARG010000052.1, forward strand.
ATTTTTATTAAGAGGCGTAAACGACGCGGTGAAACGGAACTTATTACAAATTTGTTATGAAAAAACCCCTTCACGAGGAAGGGGTCACAGAAAGAAAACAATCAAAAATTAGCCAATCTGTTCGATATCATGGATATCTTCGATAGGGCGCACAACATCACCCGCGGTCTTGTCGTCCAGAGTCTCAACGGATATTTCCGCAGCCTTTTCTTCCTCTTCAGCAGTAGAAGCTTCAATTACTGCGTCGACCAATTGTTTTTGACGATCCAGGTCGCCGTCATCCGCAGAATGACGCAACGAATCCTCGTATGTTGTACCAAACACTGAGTAGACGGTGTCGGAAACGAGCGAATACACAATACCTTTATTATTTTCAACCCAAGTGGCTCTTATTTCTGTACCAGGCTCACCTACTACTTCTACAGCACCTTGCTCTGAAACTTTGGATTCTATATCATTTAAAATCTTCCAAAGGAAGGTTTCCTTATCGTCAGGAGCCTCTTTATCCTTATTTCCGTTAATCTTCGTATAATTAAACAGGTTCAAATAAAATGATATCTCATCGCTATCCGCATAACCTTTTGGTTCTGTCCCCTGATCCCATCCTTCAGCTAATGTTTTTGCTGAACTTCTATACAACCATACTCTTAATGACTCGATCCTTTCTTTCACAGTACCAGTTTTATCAACGAACGCCCATGAAGCATTTACATACTCTCTTCCATCTTCTTTCCATGCATCTCCTTCTTTATCTCCAGTACCCCAAGGAACGTTGGCTTTATTTTTTTCAGGAATGCTATCCAGACGTACCTTATTTGCTCGAGTGCTCAGATCGTTCAATACTGCCTCTACCTTAGCCTCCTCATCACTCGCATTTTTCACATCAATTTGAAGGGGCTCCCACGAAAAATCTTCCGATCGAGTTATCGAACGGAGATAATCATGATTTAATAACTTATCCAAAGCAATTGGACCTGTAGTCTCATCATATCCTTCTCCTTCTGTACCCTTAATGAATTCCCAAACGGTATTAGGATCCTCTCCGCTCTTGTTTCCTACAAAACTTCCATAACGAGGATCCTCACCACTCTCAGGAACATCACTAGTTGCCCAAGTGGTCATTACACCGGATACCTCTTCTTTTACGGCATCATTACGACCCAACCAACCGATGTTTTTCCAGAAATTGTCAACTACTGTCTTTTTGAAAGAATCTTTTGTATTCGCGGCGGTTACGTCTGTCAGATTTATCAAATTCCCTGTCGCAACCAGCTGAAGAATTTTTCCTTCAGGCTCTAACTTGCCTTCAGCATTCTTAAATCCTCTCGGGATAAAACTTTTTATGGCATTTTTGATTAACTCTGCATTTTTTACCACAAATTCATCTTTATCTTGTTGAGTCATTTCCACAGAGTCTGGATTGTTCTCAACAAAGAGCCTTTGGGCTTCAAAAACATTTCCCCGGTTCAGCTCTCTGCAAGCATCCATAAACCAATCGGACACACCGTATCCCGACTGGAACATCATCATCATCAAAACAGGTACACTTACCTTTAAAGTCGTTAATTTCATTTAAACCTCCTATTATTATAACGATCAAAAAATCAAAAGCTTGTAAGGAGAGAAAAATTCTCCCCTCCCTTCAACAATTAAATGTGGTATTTAATACCAAGTTTAATGCTGTGCTCATTCAAACGCTGCTTTGCTTTCAGAGAAACCGATCCCGCTTTTAAGCCTACGGTAGAAGTATCTTCGGAATTTCTCCAAGCGTATTCATATTCAGCGGAAACAGACAATTTCTTGTAAATCGGGTGCTCCGCACCAACTCCTATGACAAACAATGGTCTCTTCAACTTTGCTTCAGAACCTTTGGATTCATCCACATTAAAGTTAAATTTAACGTCTCTCCATTTTATACCGATAATTCCGTAAACGGCTGATTTCAAATCTTGCACGAAATATCCGCCCTTGAGCTTCAAACCGTAGGATGTTCTTCCTATTTTTGTATCTACCTTAGATCCTCCTCCGAAATCGCTGTTTCTTTCCGAAGTTTTACCGTAAGAAATTTCTCCTGCTGCGCCCACGTACCAGCTGCCGCAAACGTGGGTGTATCCGATATTTATTGACGGATCAAGGCAGCAACGCTTGTGATCTATTTGACTAAAGCTATTATCATGCCCAAGAAGCTTACCATTAGCAAAAGCACTCGTCTCCAACTGCTCGTGCTTAGCGGCCGCATGGCTATATACTAAATCAGCTCCGACGGTAAAACCTTTCAGGCTGTTTGCGCAATTGTTGTCTACAACTTCACCCTCTGCAAAGGCCGGTAAGGTACCAAACATGGCCCCTAACGCCAATACTTTTACTGAACTTTTTAAATATCGGTTCATTCTAATCTCCTTCTATTGAAAATCCTATATTAATAAAAAACCAAATTTAGTTTATCACCAAAAAAAATACATGTCAAAAATTTATATCAATTTTTATTGAATTTTTTTACAATTTTTCGCGTATTTTTTAACGAAAATTTAAGATCTGTGGCGTAAATGCGTCGTCTCTTACTGCTAAAAACAGATCTGCATAGCATCGAGAAATTTTTTGACGACTTATAAAGAACCCCCCTTTTGAAAGGGGGGGAAGAAGGATCTTATGAAAAAAACGATAACAGCTTACGCTGTCTCTGCCGCAGTTACAGCAGCTGGAGCTGCAGGCAAATCCTCTGCTGAAGAGGAAACTACCGTCTTTGCAGACTCATCTCGATCAAGCAACTCTATTACAGCGATCGGAGCCATATCTCCCTGACGAAATCCACATTTTACGATTCTGGTGTATCCACCATTTCTGCTTGCGTAACGATCGGCCAAAGGTCCGAAAACTTTCGAAACCAAGCTATTGTCTCTCAACCTCGCGAAAAGATTTCTTCTGCTCGCCACCGTGTTGTTTTTCCCCAAAGTGATCATCTTCTCGACCATCGGACGCAAATCCTTCGCCTTCGGAAGAGTCGTTATGATCTGCTCGTATTTCAACAAAGACTTCGCTAAGCTGTTGAACAACGCCTTTCTCTCGGAAGATCTTCTGTTAAATTTTCTACCGCTAATTCTATGACGCATAAAAATTCCCCTTAAAACTTATCATGTACTTTTTTGGCGACTTCATCGACATTTTCGATCGGCCAGCCGCTCACCTGCATACCCAGATACAACCCCATCTGAGAAAGAACTTCCTTGATCTCGTTCAAAGATTTTCTACCGAAGTTTGGAGTACGCAGCATTTCGTTCTCGGTCTTTTGGACCAAATCTCCAATGTAAACGATGTTATCGTTTCTCAAGCAGTTCATGGAACGCACCGACAACTCAAGATCATCTACTCTCTTCAACAAATTGACGTTGAACGGCAAAGCGACCTCATCGCCCTCTTGCTCATCTTCACTGTCATCCTCGAAGTTAATGAACTTCTGGAACTGATCCTGTAAAATCTTCGCCGACATAGCGACCGCATCTTCAGGAGAAACCGACCCATTGGTCTCAACCTCCAAAATCAACTTATCGTAGTCAGTTACCTGTCCGACACGAGTATCTTGAACCTTGTAAGACACTTTCTTCACAGGATTAAAAATGGAATCCACGAACAAAGTCCCGACTGGAGCATTTTCAGTCTTGTTCTGACTTGCTACAACATATCCACGACCAACTGCAACAGTCATCTCCATGTTGAAGGTAACTCCATCGGCAACCGTACAAATATGATGGTCAGGATTCAACAACTCAATTTCTGCACCAAGCTCGAACATTCCTGCGGTAACATCACACGGTCCGACAACGCTGATCTTCATTTTACGCGGAGTGTCTCCCTCGTATTTCAAAGGAAGAGACTTCACATTCAAAATAATATCCGTAACATCCTCAGTCACTCCCGGAATAGTCGAGAATTCGTGAACAACCCCATCTATTTTTATGGAAGTAACCGCTGCTCCCTTCAGGGAAGACAACAAAACCCGACGCAACGCATTTCCCAGAGTTACACCGAAACCTCTTTCCAACGGCTCTGCCACTATGGTAGCTTTCCGTTGTTCGACACTAACCTCTCCGCTCTCAACTTGGAGCTTGTAAGGCTTAATCAAATCTTGCCACTGCTTCCGTATCACTTCTCGCCCCTATTACTATACTCTACGACGTTTCGGAGGTCTGCAACCATTGTGTGGAATAGGAGTAACATCCCGAATCGACCCAACGATCAAACCCAATGTTTGGAAAGTTCTCAAAGCAGACTCCCTGCCCGAACCCGGTCCCATCACCTCAACATCGATATTTTTCATACCATGCTCAATCGCTTTGGACGCAGCTTTTTCAGCCGCAACCTGAGCTGCATACGGTGTAGATTTACGAGATCCTTTGAATCCCAAACTTCCCGAAGAACTCCAAGCAATCGCATTTCCCTGACGATCCGTAATTGTAATCATTGTGTTGTTAAACGTTGCATTAACGTGAGCAACACCTGATACAATATTTTTTCTATCTCTTCTTTTTAATCTTTGAGTGCCTTTATAAGCCATAATTGCGCTACCTTCTTATTACTTCGTTACTTTTTTCTTACCCGGGATCGCTCTTGCCTTTCCTTTTCTGGTACGAGCGTTGGTATGAGTTCTCTGTCCGTGCACTGGGAGTCCTTTTCTGTGACGGAACCCTCTGTAACACCCGAGATCCATAAGTCTCTTGATGCTCATTGCCACCGTACGTCTCAAATCTCCCTCAACCTGATAATCTCTGTCGATTACCTCACGGATTTTCAAAACCTCATCATCGGAAAGCTCAAAAACTCTCTTCTCCGCGGGAATTTTTAACTCCTCGCAAATATCCTTTGAACGCTTTGGTCCGATACCGTATATGTATCTCAAAGCGAACTCAACACGTTTTTTATCAGGTAAATTGACACCAGCTATACGAGCCACGAATTATCTCCTCTTTTTTATTCCAAACTTCGCCAGAGTTTCATCCACTCTCTGCGCAACTTCTTCGGGTTTTCCTTCACCCGAAACCTTAACCAATCGATCTGCAGCATAGTAGTCAGACACCGGACGAGTTTCCTCTTCGTACTTCTTCAATCTGCTTCTAACTACAGCCTCCTCGTCATCTTTTCTTTTTATAAGTTCTCCGCCACAAGCGCAAACTTTTATCTTATCTTGAGGCCCATAAGTCTTTCCACACGAAGCACAAACCCTTCTCTGAGAAATTCTCTGTACAACAACCTCATTATCGACAGCCAACTCAAGAACCTTGATCTCATCTCTCAGTGACCCGGACAACATATTATCCAGCTCAACTGCCTGATTTCTCGTTCTCGGATACCCATCCAATATAACTAAGCTGCCTGAGCCTAAAACCTCCTTGATATTCTTAGCAACAATTTTTTTTACCTCATTCCTCAGCAAATTTCCAGTGGAAAAGTGACAAACATTATAATTTTCCGCAAGATATTGAGCTACCGTACCCTTACCAGCACCCGGTGCTCCCAAGAGAATCAGTATTTTCATTACCTTCTCCTCTTTTCAATCTTCTTCAGCACACCTCTGTATTGATGAGACAGAATATGTGTGTAAATCTGAGAAATGGTATCAATAGTGACTCCGACAACGATCAAGATTCCCGTTCCACTAAATACGAACTCCACACTGAACTGAGACTTAACAAAAGTAGGTATCAAACATATAAAAGACATATACAAAGCACCAACTGTCGTTAATCTAGTCAGAATGTAGTCTAAGTACTCAGCTGTCGCATTACCTGGACGAACCCCTGGAATAAATCCACCTGCTTTCTTCAAATTATCTGCTGTCTCGGTAGGATTGAATACAACCGCAGTGTAGAAAAATGAAAAGAATACAATCATCACGACTAACACTACTGAGAACCAAGCTCCTCCTCTGCTGAAAAACTCCATAAAAGATGCCATGTACTCGTTATCCTGCCCCACGAAACTAGCCAACATCATCGGCAAAGATAGTAAAGCATAGGCAAAGATTGGAGGAATAACACCAGCGGAGTTTATCTTCAGCGGAAGATGATTCGCTGAATCCATCATACGTCCCTGTGCTCTCATCGCTTGACGCTGCGGATAGTTAATCGAAACACGACGTTGAGCTCTTTCAACGAAAGAAACAAAAGCAATAACCGCAAAGCCAATCGCGAAAATCACGAAAACCGCAAACGGAGACAACGCCCCCGCTCTTCCTTGCTCAATTATGTTCATAATGCTGGCAGGCATGTTAGCAACGATACCAGCAAAAATTAACAGGGACGATCCATTACCGACCCCGCGAGACGTCATCTGCTCACCAAGCCATACAAGGAACAAAGTTCCGCAAACAATACATGGAACAGAAATTAACGGGAACAAATTTCCAATAACAACAGGCGATCCTTGAGTATTCATCAAAAACAGACTGATACCCCAAGCCTGGAAGCTAGCCACAAAAATCGTCAGATATTTTGTATACTGATGAATCTTCTTTCTTCCCGTTTCTCCCTCCTTTTTTAAAGCTTCCAAAGTCGGAGAAACCATTGTCATTAATTGAATGATAATGGAAGAA
>CADARG010000053.1 GCA_902790255.1 uncultured Pseudomonadota bacterium
CTGAAACAACACCAAGTCCGTATAGTGCAGCAAAAGAACCAACTCCACCAATTCCTGCGCCGAGTGCTCCGGCAAGTACTTCAGAGATTGTACTTTTTTTCGATTGTTCTATCCTTATCATTCAGGGCAAAAGCAGCTTCGTTGATAACATTAACAACTTGTTGCAGTGATTCTGGGCTTTTAAATACTATGTCATTTTGATCGTCTTTATCCATTATTTACCTCAATCCTCAAAACCCTCCGGTTATTTTCAGTAGTACATCTTGAAATATTTGTAGCAAATAAAAGTTAAAATTTCGTTAATTCGTGTCTAAAAATTAAGGACATCGGGTAAAATTAATTTTTCTTCAAAAATGCCTGGAAAACGAGTGCCAGGTGTGGACTTTGAAAGAGAATTACCGACTTGGCGCAGATATTCAGAGCAAAGTTTTGGCTTTCGCTTTTTCACTCGCTAACGAGATAGAAAGGCAGCTGATTTCCGACCGCACGCGGGAATCTCTGAAGCGGGTAAAAGCTGAGGGAAAGCATATCGGACGTCCTTTCGGCAGCACTTACAGAAAACTGAAGAGAAAGCACAATAAAATCAAAGAACTTCTCGCGAAAAAAGTTTCAAAAGCTGAAATCGCCCGCCTGCTCGGATGCGATTGGAATACTTTGAACAGATACGTTAAAGAAAGTTGCTGTGCGTAACCTGTTATCAAACATCTGATTTGTTACCTGCGGCGATTATTTTATCAATGTCTATTCTTTCGGGTTCATCCATAGTTACGTCGGTTGTTAAGGGATCTCTTCCGCAACCTCTGCTTTCTTTATCATAAAAGTTGTTCAGCAAATAGTTGATTTGCTCTGAAACTGTGCGGGACGGAGAAGCCCATTTTCCTAAAAATTCCAGTTTGTTATACAACTTTCTTGGTATTCTAATTCTTCTGTACATCATTTTCTCCTCTTTTTCTTTGCTTTTCTTTCTTCTTTTATGGCTTTCCATTTTTCACGCCGTTTTTGCTTATCTTCAATATGAAACGGATCGCTGATTTCTATAATTTCACTTTCCAATGCTTTTAACAATTTTGTTCGTATAGGTTCACGCTCGCAATATTCTTGAGCAGTTTCATTCACATAGAGGTAATCCAATAAATAAGCTATTTCTTTGCTTAAAGTACGATTAGATTTTTGTCCGAGAGCTTTTAATTTATCGAACAACTCTTTTGGAACTTGTATACTTTTATCTCTCATTACAGATCTCCTGTTCATCTATAAATCCGCGTAGAATATTATAATTTTGTGATGTAATCAACCGTGTTATTTTACGTTTTTCATAACCGAAATATAGATTTCCTGCATACATTTTGCATAAAAAAACCTTATGTATTTCTGACGGACACGAACGGACGAAAATACGTAAGCAGTGTTTAGAGTTGTATATACAACGGTACAGGGATTTTCAATCTACCAACGACTAAAGCCATCTGCTCAACCCTTCCACCATATATAAAGGAATATCGTACAAATTTTCGGTCTGTTTATAATCTGCGAGAGATGTTCTCACACAAATCTCGGGAGAGTATTTTTCGTTATAAAAAGCTAAACTTCGTGCGCGCAAATTTTCTCCAGCTTTCACTTCGATCGGGACGATTTTTGAATCTACCTGCGCGACAAAATCAACTTCCGCGTTGCCGTTTTTGTTCGTCCAATATCCGATCTCGATATCTTCCTTTGCGCTCAACTCCTGCAACACAAACTGCTCGGTCATTGCCCCTTTGAACTCAGTGAAAATCTTCGAACCTTCGAGCAAAACGCGAACATCTAGGCCGGTTTTCGCCGAAAGCAATCCGACATCGAGCATGAAAAGCTTGAAAATATTTTCTTCAACGTACCCTGAGATCGGCAAGGCAGGCTTTTTTATTCTGTGCACCTGATAGATCAACCCGCTGTCCTTCAGCCACTGAATCGCAGGATCATAATCCTTCGAGCGGGAAGTTTTTGCGTCGATTTCTTTATAAACGAATTTCTTATTTTCCTTCGCCAACTGAACAGGAATTGATTCCCACAATTTGTTTGCTTTATCCAAAATTTCTTTCGGAATATGATGAGAAAAATCGCTTTTGTAATCGCTCAAAATGCGTTTTTGCAATTGACGCACTTTTTGAAAATCCTTTTCTTTTACATAGCTTGCGACGACCTCCGGCATTCCTCCGACGTAAAAATAAGTCTTCAAATATTCGATCAATTTATCCCTGAAAACGCGAATGAGATCAATTTCGCGAGCATCCAAAGTTTCGCAGAGCCGATCTTCGCCCAACGCCTCGAGAAATTCTCGGAAAGTCATCGGATACATATGCAACGCGTCGATTTTTCCGACGGGAAATGACAACCCCTGATGCAGAGCGACTCCGAGCAAGCTTCCTGCTCCGATAACGTGATACTCAGGAAGATCTTCGCAAAAATATTTAAGGGAGGTAATCGCTCGCGGGCAAGCCTGAATTTCATCGAAAATAATCAGCGTGTCAGCAGAAATCTTGCGGCGGGTTTCGATTTCCAGTCCCCGCAAAATGACTTTCGGATCAAGAGAATTTTCAAACAGCGAGCAAATTCTCTCGTTTCTTTCGAAGTTGAGATGAACGAAATCCTTGAAGTTAGTCCGACCGAATTCATCCATAATCCAGCTTTTTCCCACCTGCCTCGCTCCATAGATTAACAAAGGTTTTCTCTTCTCTTTTTGCTTCCACTTGGATAATTGTTCTAATATCAAACGTCGCAAGACATCCTCCTACACTTTTCAGACCATAATTTTGATAAACTCTAACACTTTTCAGACCATAAAATCAAGAAATCCTTACACTTTTCAGACCTTAAACAATTAGGGATGGCGTGTTTTATTGAAGTCGGTTTACGTAATTAAAAGTCTGAAATAACAAGGGACACGTTTTGTACATGTCCCTGTTTACCACAGATTAAAATATCAACAATATTTTTCCATATATGGAGTAACATCATGTCGAATTTGTATGAAACTACCATTGGTTGATTTCTTTGGTCTAGTTATTTCTCTTCTATCTTTGCAATCTTCACACTTAAAATTCGTTGCTGAATTATCCGTTGTAGTCTCTTCTACATACGAACGTTTCCGTTTTCTGTTATTTTTACAAGAATCACAACGTTTAATGTAGTTGTGCAAAGAAATTATCACGGTGTTGTACTTGTCATTCTCTACAGTAGTTTTTGCATACATTTTTTCACAATTTTCGCACGGATCTAAAATCGATATTCCGAACAGTGGATCTTGTCGATCTCCGTGTAAGTACCTTACTATGAATTCCGTATGTCTATAAGGCTCATATCTACCGTCAGAACACAAACGTTTTGCTCCTTTTAGATAACTTAAAGGATCTTCTAAATCATTTAATTTTTCTAAACTCTTCAGAAATGATGCCCCATCATTTTCTTCCTCATCTTTACCGTCATTTGTGCAAAACCATTTTATGTAGTTGCCGATACCTTTTAATAATTCACCTAATTTTTCTTTAGCTTTTTCGACGGATTTTAATAACTCTTGTTCGTTAAATTTCATACTTTCTATATTATCAACATTCAGTGTACGTGACGACAGTATGTATTCGGCAATTGCTCCTAGATACGGAAGTGACCACGGCTCATAAGATACACCGTAAAACTTTAACGGTTCATTAAATTTTAACATATCAAAATGTTCGTTTAGAGCATCTAATATCTCTTCTAAAGTTTCCTTACTTTGATTTATGGATTTATCCCAGAATCCCTGAGTTGTTTTCCATTTTTGAGCTTTCTTTAATGGAGAAAAATTTTCACATATCCCATATATAGCCCCCATTTCTTCGTCTGTAACTCCTAACACGTTATAGAGTTGTTTAATATTGTATTTTTTACCTCTTACCTCTAACTCATTAATATCGAGGCAGTTATTCAGAAATCCACTTAGGTATGCATCTCCTTCATAAAATAAAATGTTCATATGATGATTAGTTATCCATTCAAACTCACAATTGATTTCGCCTAGGACATTCTCTATTTCGGATGAATCTATATTTTCCAATCCTAAAGACTTTTTTACCGCAACTTCTTTAATTGGTTCTATAGATTTATGTATCGTATCTTGTGTCATCCCGTACTTGAGATCTGGATTGACCACCATTCCCCCAACAGTCGGAACGATAAACAACACCCACAAAAATTTCAGAAATTTAATTTTCATAAACAAACCTCTTTTTTTTCTTATATTTTGAGCAGCACACGTCGCGCAAAAATGATGATTTTCCAAAACAGAATCGTTCCGAAAGCATCACTTTCGCGAATTATACATTTCGCCCGTCCACACAACGCAAACGAACATCAATTGTCACTACAAAAACTACACGTACTACTCAAACTCCTTCAGGAGTAGCATAAGATAGGTTGGTTTTCAATGATGGTTTGGATTTTGAGAATAGTTTGGATGTGTAATTCATCCCAGGTTTGTATGTAAAGATATCAGAAAAATCAGGTGGACAGCGTGGACAGGCTGGACACCCATTGATTATCAGAAGGTTTGGAATTTCTGAAAAGTGGACAGACCGATGGACAGCTATTGTTATAAGCAGATGTCCATACTGTCGTCCACAAAATCAACAAACGATAAACGCTGATGTTTCAGTCACTGTCCACTTGTCCACCCTGTCCATCCGAAAATTTCTATTCCGTTTGATTATAAACAAAACATAAGGTGACCATTCTCATTCTATCGTTGTTAATCGTATAACGAATGTTTTCGCCATTGCTATAAGTAAGCATAAATCCTTCTTCTTTTAGAATTTTTCTGTATAATTTCTCACCTTTTCCTTTACAAATTTCTTCCTTAAATGCATTTGGAAATATGTAATATATGTGTCTTCCTTTCTCACTTTCTATTCCTCCGAGCCATTTTATATTTCTGTCGTCATCATCTTGATATATTAGGTTTTTACCGGAATAATTTTGGATAATTTTTCGGAATCTTGCTCTGTTTTGCTGCAAAAACTGTAAAACATCTTCTACGATTTCTGCTCTCTTTTCTTCTTGGCTTTTGAAATTAACCAAACATCTCCGCAGCACATTGCAGATATCTTCATCAATGGCTCCGCAATTGTGATTCAAAACGCCGATATAATCGCTGCTTGCCAAAATCCCCGCGGTATTTATCAAAGCAAAGGCATTTAGGATTCTCAATATAGCTCCATCAGTTGAATCTTCCAGATTAAAGTGCTTTTTTATGCGTTGCAGAGATTCGTCAAAGATATTCCGGACAACATCTTCATCAACTTCTTTTATTCCGTCCACGAAATATTTCGCGGCTGTTCCGTAATATTTTGATGTTCGTTTCGCAAGAGTTGTTGAAAATTCGTTTCCGTTACTATAGCCTCGTAAATCCTCAAATATACCTATTTCCTGTGACGATTGAGCTTCGATATCGATGCAGCGCACCAAAACTCCGCCGTGAACATGCTCACCCGCGGATTCGATTTTCTCACTGATTCCGATTTCACCCGAGCTGAGGCACAACAACCGCCACGATTTTGTCGTTTTCAAGGCTGCATCTACGGTCATTCTTGATTTTCCTTTTTCATTTCCGATCATGTAAACAGTCTGTTGGATATCCTTGTCATTGGCTTGCCCGATTTCATCAAGGATTAGCAGGCTGTCGTTGTGTTTTTCCGCAATTCCTTCCTGAGCATTTCCTGTCGCTCGCCATTGCTTGATATACTTTTTCGGATTTCCCCAAACTGAAGCTGCGACTTTTAGAGCTGTGGTTTTTCCTATGGAAGATCTTCCTACAAGATGGAATATAGTCGTGCCTATCTCGGGGAAATATCGCAGCAGAATCGGAGCCAAAGCGACGCATAAAGCAAAGGTCAAAACGCTGTTATTCTGGCAGAGATCAGCAACCTGATCCCGCCATTCCTCCAAAGTTCCTGAAAGAGCGTAACCTGTCTCTTCGCAATCCTGCATAAAAAAATTATCTTTTGAATCGGCTGCCGAAACAGAAAATGACGGACATAAAAAGGTCGTTTCGTTTATCCAGCCTGTTTGGTTAGCTTCAATGTACCGAACCACAGCCGACACATTGCTGAACATATATCTTGTATACGATTTAAATTTTTCACTGTCGATATTCGGACAAAATCCCTTACGAATCAGTTCTTTTTTGAAATTCAAAGGTTGGGCAATATTTTCATTTTCAAGATCTAAGAGGCATATATCGCCGTTCATATCTTTGAATTGCAAACGTGTTTTCCAATTTTTTTCACTGAGAGTTTTTACCAACCCAACGATTTTTATAGGGTCTGAAATTTTGGTTCCGTCGCAAAAAACTCCATTTACAGTTACTTTAAATTTCAAATTGTTATTAATATCCGCCATGAAACACCTCCTCAAAATGGGCTGTTACGGCTTTTGCTCCGCGAGCTGCACACATATCATTAAAATCATTGAATTCAGGCGACGGATAAACTGCCACGCACGAAACTTTCCCCGAAATCGCTTTCTGAGCTTCTGTAACAGCTTTTCGTCCTGCTTCATCGTTATCTGCTGCTATGATTATCTTCGAATTCGGAA
>CADARG010000054.1 GCA_902790255.1 uncultured Pseudomonadota bacterium
ATATCTGTGTAAATTTGAGTGCTTTCAAGAGATTCATGTCCCAGTAGTTCTTGCACTGAACGGAGATCTGCCCCTTTTTGAACTAGATGAGTTGCAAAACTATGACGAAAAGCGTGCGCACTCGAATGTTCCGGCAATTCGTTCAAAATTTGCAATTTCCTCAAACGAATATCCACTAACGAAGCATTTAATTTTTTTCCCCTTACTCCAACAAATAAAAAACCTTCTCTCAAATTATAAGGGCAAGTGTTAATGTAAGTCTCAATTCTCTGCAAAGTTATCGGAAACAGCAGCACCACTCGATCTTTCTTTCCCTTTCCTCTGATTTTCATTTCCGATCCGACATCTTTTGTTTTAACATTCAAGGCTTCGCTGATTCTCAATCCCGTCGAATAAAGCAATGTATAGAGAGCACGATCGCGATTTGTTACCCACTGCGGATCATTTTCAAAATAAAATTCTTGATTGAGAAATTCCACAATATTGTTTTCAGGAATTGGTTTCGGAAGTAATTTCGACAGCTTTGAACGTCGCACCGAATCAATAATCTTTGTATTCAGCAGTTTTAATTTTGCGAGATAGTAAAAGAATGATCTCACTGAGGATAAAGCTCTAGCATTGGAACGGGCGGACAGATTTTTTTCGACTCGATTTGAAAACCAAGCTCTAAAATCTGTTAATTTTAAATTCTTCAAAATTTCTAAATCAACCACAGCATTTTCATGCACATTCAAGAAATTCAAAAAATCAAATATATCTCGATGATAACAAGTTATCGTATTCTCAGAATAACATAGCTGGACTTTCAACTGTGCCAACCAATCTTTGATTAATTTTTGCAAATTTCCATCGATTTTGCTCAACATGCTTGAAATTCCGATTTTCCACAGCTACATTCTCTATTCTATACCCGATCGTATTCAATTGCACGAAACAAAAACTATAGCAGTTATTTTGAGATTATGCTAAAATTTCACGTTTCTTGTGTCGAAAAGGAATTTGATGTACAGAATCGAAGAGAGGATCATTTCTTGGTGTAATGGATTGCTGAAAAAGTTTGGAGGGCGCAACCTGATTATATCAATTCCTTACATTTGGATTTTCTTGTTTTTTATCTGTCCGTGTTTAATTTTGATAAAAATTAGTTTTTCCGAAGAGGTTTTGGCAATACCTCCTTACACATCACTTATTGATTGGGTTTCCGGAGCAACTTTGCAAATTCGACTGAATCTTGGAAATTACCTGACATTATTCACAGATGAAATGTATATGGAAGGATTTGCCACATCAATCCTGATTGCAGGGGCTTGTACAATTTGCTGCCTGATTTTGGGGTTTCCGATGGCTTATGCAATTGCAAGATCCTCGGAGAAATATCGATCAATCTTACTTATGCTTGTAGTGCTGCCATTTTGGACTTCATTTTTAATTCGAGTATATGCCTGGATTGTATTGTTAAGTCCCGCTGGCGTTATAAACAATATTTTGATGAAGCTTGATTTAATATCCGCACCGTTGCCTTTAATAAACAACACTTACGCGGCTTGCTTGGGAATCGTCTATGCCTATTTGCCGTTCATGATATTGCCTTTGTATAGCGCTATCGAAAAAATCGACTATTCTATGATGGAAGCTGCTTATGATTTGGGATGCACCCCGCTAAAAGCTTTTTTTGCGGTGATTGTTCCACTCGCGATGCCAGGAATTTTCGCGGGATCTGCTCTGGTGTTTGTCCCAGCAATTGGGGAATTCGTAATCCCTGAATTGCTTGGCGATGCACAAACTCTTACTATTGGTCGGTTGGTTTGGAATGAGTTTTTCTGTAATCTTTCTTGGCCAACGGCAGCAGCTCTGTCGATAATTTTGTTGATCTTTGTTGTTTTGCCTATAGTTCTTGCTCAACGACAAAAAGAATTGGTATCTACAAAGGAGCAGCAACAGTGAGATTTTCGTGGTCGAAATTTTTTCTTTTTGTCGGTTATATGTTTCTCTACATTCCGCTGCTGTGTATAGTGATTTATTCCTTCAATGAGTCTCGGTATCTCAGCACTTGGGGAGGATTTTCGATAAAGTGGTATGAAGCACTAATCTCCAACAAAATTATTTTACACGCAACGTGGACTAGCCTAAAAGTAGCGGGAATTTCTGCGACCATCTCCGTAATTTTGGGGACAATGGCAGCGTTGGTAATAACTCGGTTCGGAAGATTCAGAGGTAAGAGTTTATTTGTAGGATCGATCACCTCTCCGCTGGTTATGCCAGAAGTTATAATGGGATTGTCCCTTCTCATGTTATTCGTAGGTATGAAAAAAATTCTTGGATGGCCTGATCGCGGAATTATGACTGTTATAATTGCGCACTCTACCCTAACTTTATCTTATGTTACAATGGTCGTTCAGTCCCGTTTGCAAGATTTGGATAAATCCATAGAGGAAGCTGCGTTGGATTTAGGGGCTTCTCCTCTGAAGGTTTTTTTCGTTATAACTTTACCAATGATTGCTCCTTCCATTATTTTGGGATGGCTTCTGGCTTTCGCTCTATCTCTTGACGATGTTGTGATAGCCAGTTTCGTGGCAGGTCCAGGAGCAACAACTTTGCCGATGGTGATTTTCTCCAGTTTGCGCTTCGGAATATCTCCAGAGGTCAACGCATTAGCAACCATTCTGATAGCCGCATTATCAGTAGGAGTAATTACAGCAGCAATAGCTATTTATAAAAGGAAAATTCAAAAGGAGAAAGGAAATGAGACCCTATATCATAGTTCTGGGAAATGAAAAAGGCGGAACGGGAAAATCCACCATAGCCATGCACGTCGCGGTTTACTTGCTAAATCAAGGGTTCAAGGTTGGAACAATCGATATCGACGCAAGGCAAGGAACTTTTACCCGATATTTCGAAAACCGAAAGAATAATAGTTACGGTAATATAAAGTTGTCTGAGCATTTAGCGATTTTCAAAGATTCTTCTGAATCTAACGTCGAAGCATCTCGCGGAAAAGATACAGAATCAGTCAAAAATGCCTTTGAAAAACTAAGAACATGTGATTTTCTCGTAATTGATACCCCAGGAAATGACACGTTCTTATCTAGAACCGTACATTCGTATGCAGATACGCTAATTACTCCGATCAATGAAAGTCTTATAGATATTGACGTACTGGTACGTGTAAATCAAGGCGACCCTCGTTCCATGAAACCTAGTATTTATGCCGAAATGGTTTGGGAACAACGCAAATCGAGAGCAATTCGACGTGAAAAACCCATCGACTGGATCGTCGTGAAGAACAGAATGTCTCCGTTATATTCCAATAACCGAAAAAATGTTAATACAATATTGGAAGCCCTTTCCCGAAGAATAGGATTTCGCCTCAGTGATGGATTCTGTGAACGAGTCATTTTCAAAGAGTTATTCATGTCGGGACTGACTTTGCTGGACCTCGAAGCACAAGGAGTTGACTTTAATATTTCTCATGTAGCAGCTCGTCAGGAATTACGTGATTTGATCAATTTTATGAAGTTACCTAAATTAACCAACGAATAGGAAAAAATTTTCGGGAATATTAGAGAATATATATGGCCTGTATAGTTCAAAAATTCGGAGGAACTTCGGTTGCAACCTTGGAAAGAATCAAGCACGTAGCCGAAATAATTGCCGAAACTTCTACAACTAAACAAGTTGCAGTTGTTGTATCGGCAATGGCCGGAGTTACAAATAAATTTGTTGAATATGCTCAAAACCTTGGCAGTTTTGAAGGGGATGCTGATTATGATAGCGTAGTATCATCAGGAGAACTTGTTACAGCAGGACTTTTGGCCATTACCCTAAAAAATATGGGACTGAAATCTAGATCTTACGCAGGATGGCAGGTACCAATTGAAACATCTTGTAACTACGGATCAGCAGTTATTCAATCCGTGAATTCAACAAATTTGGAAAAAGATTTGCAAGTAGGAATCATCCCTGTGATATGTGGATTTCAAGGAATCAGCGCTGAAAACAGAATTACGACGTTGGGACGAGGTGGTTCCGACCTGACCGCAGTCGCTGTATCCGACTCGCTGAAAGCAAATCTCTGCGAAATTTATTCTGATGTCGACGGAGTCTATACTGTCGACCCGAATCTATACCCGCAAGCGTGTCGTATTGATAAAATTCATTACAACGAAATGAAAGAAATGGCTGCGCTCGGAGCAAAAGTTATGCAGGAACAATCTGTGGACTACGCAATGAGAAAAAACGTCCGCGTTCGTGTCGCCTCGAGTTTTGTTAAGAATGAAGGAACGATAATTTCTTCTGATGTTACATCAAAAAAATTCAATGGATTAGCTGTTACCCAAAATCTTTCGCAATTCAAAATATACCACAAACTTGACTCGCATCTCCCCATAATTGAACTTTTGGAACAATATCTTATCCGAGGTGAAATTTTGAAAACATCCGAAGGAAAGTTCAGCATCCTAATCGATCGTATAAAAATCCCCCTGATGCAGAGCATATTATCCTCAAAAAACTATATTTCAAATGTAAAACGAGAAATGACTCGTAGGAACTTCTCGCGAATCAGCGTAATCGGGTCGGAACTCACACAACATGATAGCGAAAAGCTTGTTTCTATCTTGCGAGAGACAAAAATTGAAGTTTTTTATTGCTCGATCAGAAAGAATGGAATAAATTTAATCGTGCTAACGGAGAGCCTTTTGAAATCCATAGATGTTTTGCATAAAAATTGCAGGTTAGGAAGATGAATGAGAAAATTTTAGAATTAATGGAGCGCGGAACAAAAATTTTGGGTTCCAAATATGCGATTATGGGCGGAGCTATGACTTGGATTTCCGAGTCGAACTTAACCTCAGCTCTTTCGAACGCAGGACTGTTTGGAGTATTGGCTTCAGGCGCAATGAATGGCGATTTGCTGAAAAAAGAAATTATCGCAACACAATCCAAAACAGACAAAAACTTCGGTGTCAATATTATAACGATGAACCCGAAACTCAACGATTTGATCGACGTCTGTGGAGAGAGGAAAGTTTCCCATGTGATTTTAGCAGGTGGAATTCCGGAAAAGAGCACAATCGAAAAAATTCACGGATATGGAATCCAAGCCATTGCATTTGCTCCTTCTCAAGTGATCGCGAGAAGATTATTTAAGCATGGAATTGATGCGTTGGTGATCGAAGGAAGCGAGGCAGGTGGTCATGTCGGACCTTTATCCACAATGATTTTAATCCAGGACATTCTTTTGAACATGAAAGAATATCCGATTTTTGTTGCTGGCGGAATCTTAAGAGGAGAAATGGTAGCAGCCCTTCTCAAATTGGGAGCAGCGGGATGTCAACTGGGAACTGTTTTTGCCTGTTGCAAGGAATCAACTGCCCATGAAAATTTCAAAAAAGCTTATTTCCGAGCTAGCGGAAGGAACGCGATTTTGCCCGTACAATTAGACAAAAGGTTCAATATTGCTCCCGTACGTGCCTTGGAAAATATCGGAATGGATGAATTCGTACAAAAGCAAAGAGAAGTTTTGCAAAAATTCGAGAGAGGAGAAGTTAGGGCGGATAACGGTCGTCTATCTCTGGAGCATTTCTGGGCAGGGTCTTTGCGCCGTGCGGTACAAGAAGGCGATACGGATCGCGGTTCTTTGATGTCAGGCCAAATTGTCGAACTAATAAGGGAAGAAAAATCTGTTCAGGAAATTGTCGACCAAATTTTGAGGGAAGCCGAGTTGGTTTTTAATTAATAGAAACACTTTTTCACCCCCTAACTATGGATTGTAACATAAAGGAAGTTAGTTTCTGATCTATGATAAAAAGAATGAATACGAAGGATAGTATGATGTCGTGTTCAGGTTTGATCTGCTAAAATTGCTTGGACGAGAAGGCATCGCTTTTGCGAACCTCAATTTCATTTACAAAACTTAACCAAATATTATAATGAATCTGGGAAGATCATAGTTGTATTACGGAATGGAACGGAAAATGAAGGAAACTATTACTCGAAAAATTGATTTTTGCGATGTGGATATGACTGGAGTCATGTGGCATGGAAATTATTGTAAATATTACGAAGACGCTCGCTGCCAACTTTTGAAAAAACTAGGATTTTCCTATGATGAAATCTACAAACGTAACCATCAAATTCCGTTGATTTGCTTGAAAATAAAGTATTCCCGTCCTTGCCGCTTTGACCAAGAAGTCACCATAACCGCAGAACTCGTAAAGGCTGATCATTTCTTAGTTATAAAGTACGTAATCAAAGATAAAGAAACGGGGAAAATAATGTCCACGGCCGAAACGAAGCACGCATTTTACGACGGAAATAAAAAACGAGCCCTTATTAATGCCCCAGAATTTATTGTTAAAAAATTGAAGGAAAAGCAGAATTAAAAGCCGAGAGTAATGAGTGGATTTTATTATGACAACGACACCTATTATGCCAAAGGGCACTGCAGTTTGGTTGATTGAAAATACTGCATTGACGTTCGAACAGATAGCGCAGTTTTGCGGATTGCATGTTTTGGAGGTTCAAGCTCTTGCTGATGAGCAAGCATCTGTCGGTATGATCGGTGTTGATCCCGTAAAAATGGGACAGTTAACTATGGAAGAAATTGAAAGGTGTTCAAAAAATCCAAATGCGAGATTGTTTTTATCCTCGCCTGCTATCAATGCATTAAGAAAGAAAGGTAAGAAAAAATACGTTCCGTTGAGAAAAAGGCAGGAACGTCCGGATGCTGTCGCCTGGCTGCTCAAATATTATCCAGATATGCCTGATTCGGTAATTTGTTCATTGTTATCGACTACCAAGAGTACTGTCGCCTCCATTCGGGAAAGGACTCATGCGAGAATGAACGAATTGAAGCCGAGAGATCCAGTGTTGTTGGGATTTTGTTCGCAAATCGAGCTCGATACAGCAATTGCTTCTCTTGAAAAAGCAAAAGTGGAAGCTAATCAGGCATGATTACCCTCCTTTTTGCAATACTTACCTTTGCTTTGTTGATTAAGTTAAATGAAATTCTCGGGGTCAATGTCGGGTTCAAGATAAAGAAAGAAGATCTCAATGATTT
>CADARG010000055.1 GCA_902790255.1 uncultured Pseudomonadota bacterium
GAAAAAAGAGTTGCATGATATTCCGTTGTTCGGATTGCTTGCGGATAAAGTTCATTCCATTTTTGTTGATCGTGAGCACGGACTGAAAGCTCTGATCGAAGTGTCGCGACAAATTTCCGCGGCCTTGGATGACGGACGGCAAGTCATAATTTTTCCCGAAGGAACTCGTATGCCAAGCGGCGAATTTGTTCCGTTGAAAAGAGGAATTTCGTTGTTTTACAAAAAAAATAACTGCAAGGTCGTCCCGGTCATACACAACTCCGGAAAATTTTGGGCACGCCGCAGTTTTAAGAAAAATCCGGGAACAATTACCATGAAATTCATGGAACCGATCGAGCAAGGCTTGTCTCAAGATGAATTTATGGATAGACTGAACAGCACTTTTCAGACCGAGATATCGAAATTGGAGAATAAATAATGTTTTTGGAAGAGACTCTCGACAAAATTTTGGAACGATACGAATTTTTGAAAGAGCAAATGCTGGAAAACGCAAGCGACTCGGAAAGTTTTATAAAGTTATCGAAGGAATTTTCCGACCTTGAGGATTTTGCGAACCTGATCAATATTTATAACAAAACTAAGACAGAATTAGCTGAGTTGCAGGCAACTTTGGAAGATCCCGAAACCGATGAAGATTTCAAAGGGTTGGCGAAAGAAGAAATCGAAAAACTGCAAAACAAAATTCCTCAACTTCAGAAGGAATTGAAGATTATGTTAATCCCGAAAGATGAAGCTGACGAAAAAAACGCGATTATCGAAATTCGCGCGGGAGCTGGAGGAGATGAAGCGGGATTATTCGCGGCGGATTTGCTCCGCATGTATCAAAAATATGCAGAGTTCAAAAAGTGGAAATTCGAGCTGCTTTATGCTCACGAATCCGGCATCGGCAGCATCAAAGAGGCCTCGGCAAATATCTCGGGCAAAGGTGTTTTCGCCTATTTGAAGTTCGAGTCGGGAGTACATCGGGTGCAGAGAGTTCCTGTTACTGAATCCGGTGGGCGAGTTCACACTTCGACGGCAACGGTTGCGGTTTTGCCGGAAGCTGAGGAAGTGGATCTGAAAATTGACGATACGGATTTGAAAATCGACGTTATGAGAGCGTCCGGAGCGGGTGGACAGCATGTCAACAAGACGGAAAGCGCCGTGCGAATTACTCACATTCCGACAGGCATCGTTGTATATCAGCAAGACGAGCGTTCCCAGCACATGAACAGGCTGAAGGCGATGAAGATTTTGCGTTCTCGTCTCTACGAAATGGAGCGCCAGAAATTGCAGGCCGAAAGGGCGGACAATCGACGTTCGCAGGTCGGAACGGGCGATCGATCAGAGAGAATCCGCACCTACAATTATCCGCAAGGGCGCGTCACAGACCACCGCATCAATCTGACTCTGTACAAACTTCCGCAGATTATGGAAGGCGCAGCACTGGAGGAAATTATCAAGCCACTGATCGAGTTCGACCAAGAGGAACAAATCGCCAATTTCTAGAGGGATTAGGGGAAATCGAGAGGTGGTGCAGAACAATAGTCCAATCTGAAAATTGTGTTATGCTGATCTTTGAAAAAAGTTCACGGTATTGATCGACGCGAAAACTGTAACCTATCTTATCATATGCCAAAAATTAACATTTGGTTAATTTTCGAGAATTTTCCGCCCCTCACTCCCCACCCTGGGCACGGTAGCACAGAAAGGTTGAAATCGCGTTAATTTCGGGCAACGACGGAGGCGGTTGTTTGGAAAATATTTTGATACAACGGTTTGCACGTCGCATCTAAAACAATTTTTTTGGCATACTATGATTGATTCTAATCAAACGGATTCAAAATCATTACGAAAAAACTATCTTCAAATTCGTTATCTAAGGACATCGAAACGCTGAAAAATGAAAAACTGCTGACATTTTTCCGCTCATACAAAAATAGGTACGAATCAAGGAATTTCCAATAAGCCAAATAATTTTCGTTTCTGCAAAATTATCTCCATTGGCGGAGGTCATTGGATCGACGTAATTTGCTCGTGGATTAAAATTTCATCAATTCTTCCAAAGCGGACATCTTGAAATAACGCAATATCTGATTAAGCACGGCACAAAATAATGTAATGATCGCAAAAAATCCTTAATAATGGATTCTTCGCGAAAAATTTCAAAATCTTTACAAAATAGTAACTTTCTTTTTGTAGGATTATCGTAACTATTTTACGTAGGTGTGTAATGTTTAAGAAGGTTTTGAACTTAATTAAAGTAACCGGAATGATGTGGATATGTATATTGTTGCCGGTAATCATTGGGTATTCAAGCATTAAGTCCGCTTCAAAATCTGATGTAAGAAAGTATATGGATTCGTATTTGGATAGCGAAGCAACGAACTTATCCAAATATATCAGTTTGCAACTGAAAAACAGTGGTAAGGAAATCCTGGAGATTTCGGATATTCTAATATTGACTCACGGAGAGAAAGATTCGCCTATTGAAAGGATTTTTTCGGAAATCCAGAAGGATAACATTAATATTGTTTCCATTAATATGTATGACAGCAAAGGATCGAACATGCATAAATCCGATGAAGGGGATATCTCGGATGTTTTGGACGTAAACGACTATTCCATCGCTGACCTGAAGGACAAGGATATTACTTTTTCGTTCAGACAGGCTGAAGATGGGTCCGTTTTGGTTGATTTCATCATGAAAAGAGAAAAAATAGGCGATGTTGAACCTTTCTATTTGTCGGTTGCAATGAAATGGTCACAATACGAGACATTTCTAGACAGATTGCAAGACGGAGTGTTTGCAAGAAAGTTCTACATTATTTCACCTGATTGCAAAAGACACATTTCTCTCAACTCATTGCCTCGCGGAGCGGAAAGCAACAGAAATTTGCTTGCTCTCGGATGGCATATGGCGAGCATAATCAAGAACATAGCGATCGGAAGTTCCGATGTAACCCTGGAAGGACTGAAGTACAGAGTATTCAAAAGCGAGATAAGATCTCCGGAAAAAATGGACGGAAGTCAGCTGTTTATCGTTGCCGTGACCGATGATGAAGCTTTCGACGAGCTGGTTAAAGGAATATTCAGAAATACTCCTACCACAATAATTATATTGCTTGTTATTTGGTTATTTATTTGCTTAGTTGTGGCAAGGTTCTATAACCATACCAAAGAGCAGTTACATATATCGAATGCGATTTCCGACTCTACACCTTCGGCTATTATTGTATTCGATGCTGAAACCGGAAAGATTCAAAGAATCAATCCTTCAGGACTTACTCTGACCAGATTGATTCCGGAAAAAGTTTCTTCAGTTAATGCTTGGGATTTGTTTGTCTCCGAAAAGGATCGCAAATATATCATGAATGCAATGAAAAATAACATAAACATACTGAATTACGAGGTCTTGGTACAAAGCTATTCCGGGAACACTTTCTGGTCCATATGCTCTGCCAACCCTCTGGAAACAACCATTGGAGTAGAGCAAAAAATATATGTCGTGCTCTCGATTTTGGACATAAACAAAAGAAAAGAAATTGAAAAGAAGCTGGCAAACAACGCAGAGTTGCTTGAAAAGCAGGTTGCAGACAGGACTGCGGACTTGGAGACGAAGGCGAAGGAACTCGAAGAGTCCAACAAGGAGCTGGATCGAGCGAAGCAAGAAGCGGATGTAGCAAACGCCGCCAAGACTAAATTCCTGAACAGCATGAGCGTAGAGTTGAAGACGCCTATCAACGCGATTATCGGATACAGTGAAATTTTGCAGGAGGAAGCGATTGATAGAAAAGACAACGTTTCCGCGGATGATTTGGCGAAAATCATCGGGTCGTCAAAGCATTTACTTTCGCTGATAAACGAGATTCTGGACTTGTCCTCCATTGAATCCGGTAAAACGCAGCTCTTCCTTGAAACGGTTGGAATTGAAACCTTAATCAAGGAAATCGAGGGTGTGTCTATGCCGTTGATTACCAAGAATGAGAACGCGTTCTTCAGCGAATATCCGAAAGACATAGGAGAAATGTTTGTTGATCAAACCAAATTGCGTCAATGTATTCTGAATATAGTTGATAACGCAGCGAAATTTACGGAATTCGGAAAAATTACCCTACGTGCCTCCGTAGTTATCAAATCAGATGAAGAATTTATTGAATTCTCAGTCACTGATACCGGGTGCGGAATCGCTCAGGATAAACTTGACACAATATTTGAGAGTTTCAGGGAGAGTGACAACAAAAACTCCGGAACAGGTTTGGGACTGTCCATCACAAAGAAGTACATCGAAAGTATGGGCGGAACTATCTCGGTCGAGAGTGAACTCGGAATTGGTTCTAAATTTGTCATCAGATTGCCTAGAATCTGTAAAGTGGAATCAAACGAGTCTGTCGAAGTCAAGAATCACCAAAATGAGGAAAACGAAAACTTATTCGACGATCAGATCGAGGAGATTACATCCTCTCAAGCTGAAGAGGATGCTATATCCCAATCAGAAGATTACTCCAGCCTCACTGTTGAGGAGTAATTTTCTTTTTTTAATTAACCCTCTCGCCCGGCGCAATGTCGGGCTTTTTTTATGATTTATTTAAAGGAAAATCAAATAGTTATAATGGGCAACGCAAGTATTCACAAATCTCCGAAAGTCCGAGAAGCGATTGAAAAAGCCAGTTGTTGCCTCCCAGTCTCTGTACTCGCCCGATTTGAATCAATCGAGCATTTTTGGAGCCATTTGAAACGAAAAATCGGAGCTTTCCGACAAAAATTCAAATCTACTTTTGGTGCTATTCAATATGTATTAGCAAATTGAAAATGGTATAAATCAAGATGAAATTTACGAACAAGAAAAATACGTCCGCGCACATCATTACGCAAATTCGCAACTCGCGCTCCGATATATTAAATATGAAAAAATTTATGCAAAAGCCTATGCGACTTCCGCCAACTCGAGATTTTGAGTCCACAAAATTGCGGTATGAGCATCAATATTTGTGATTTTTTTGTAGATTTTGCGATAATTTTTCAATTGATTTTTGTATTCAAACGGAATTTTTTTCTGCGGCGTTCCTGTTTTAAAATCAATTATCCAAACTTCGCCGTTAATTTTTGCGATTTTATCAATTCTGAATTCTTGATTTTCGAAAAATACGGTTACCTCGCTGCGGGAATTTTTATCGAAGAAATTCGGGAATTTTTCGAACACATTTTTCGCTATATTAACTGCTCGAATTTTTTCTTCATCGGGAAGCTCGAATGAATTTGCAAAATCCAAAAGAATTTTTGAATCCTGATAAGCGTAAATATTTTTCAGCAACAAATGAACGCAATCTCCGAATTCTGTTTGCTGTGTTTTGGTTTTTTCTTCCAAAAGATTTTTCGGCGGAGGAAGTTTTTGATAATACCAATCGGGAATTTCGATATCTTTTTCTGAAATTTTTTCTTCGCAAATTTCGGAGGACGTCGGATAATTTCCCAATTTCAAACTTTTTTCTTCCCGAGAAAAATCTTCTGCATTTTCAAATTTTTCTGCGCAATTTTTCAGTTTGCTGTACCAACAATTTTTGCCGATTCCGCGCGCGCCATTTTCTCCCAAAACACACAAGTAACTTTCGGCACGAGTCAGCGCGACATAAAGCAGACGCAGCGCTTCCGCCTCTCGATATTCTTCATTGTGATTTATGATATCGGCGACATTTTCAGTCACCATTTTTCGATCGAAATTCCAGAAAATTTTTCCGTCATTGGTTGCAACAATCGAGTTGGATGTTTTCGGCTCAAAATGAGAATCCGCTAAAATTACAAACGGAGCCTGCAGCCCTTTCGAAGCGTGCACGGTCATGATTCGGACTTCGCCTCCGCTGCTGACAAAATCTTTTTTAATCGTTTGATCGTTTTTCTCAAACCATCTCAAAAAATTGCACAGATTCGGAGAATATTGCTGCTGGTAATTTTCGCAGACAGCTAAAAATTCGTCGATCGAAGTCAAACATTTTTCGCCCAAGCGATTCAGAAATTTTTCGCGCAATCCATCGACCATAACAAAATGAAAAAAATCGGCGACGGACAAATTCAAATCCAAATATTTTTGCAAATCGTCGATCGGATATTTTTCGCGAATATCTTTTCGCTCCAAAATATACGGCCACAAATTTTTGTCTTCGCGCGCGAGACATATTTGCATTAAATCTTCTTCCGACATTCCGACAATCGGCGACTTCAAAACGCAGGCACAAACCAAATCATTAAGTGGAAAATTTTTGAATTCCGCCAGCGCGATCAAATCCTCAACGATGATTTCGTCTTTAAGAAGCACACGGTCGATTCCCGAAACCGGAATATTTCTTTTTTTCAATTCATCGCAAATCAAATTCATCGTTTCTATTTTTCGATGGCGA
>CADARG010000056.1 GCA_902790255.1 uncultured Pseudomonadota bacterium
TCAGCTTCGCGAGAAGCTCCAGCGGCAGAGGAAAAAGAGGATTCAAAGCCAACAGCGCAACAGGAGGAAAAGAAAGAAAGTCTGAACAATGAGGCTTCCGATGAGGAATCTAAGACCGAGAGTAATAGCGACACGGAGACAGAAGCTCGGTGGTCTATTCCACAGGTAAGAACTAAAGAGTATTTCGAATTGCTGGGAACTAATGATGAGACTACAAAAGAAGGAACTATCTGGTATTTTGTCAGAGGTCTCGGAAAATATGACGATGAAACCGGTCCGGAAGCCCTTGGTAAACTGTTGTCAGCTCATGATTATTTCAAGATTCTTAGAAATTATCAAGATTTGTCATGGAAAGCTCTAAAAGCAGCTGTTGATATTAGAGAAAAAGAAGACGAGAAAGCGATGGCGGTGTACGTTGCTTTATCACAAGCAGTTCAAAGAGCTCAAGCTGTTTTGAAAGTAGAAAATGATTTGATTGATGCTCTGAATAATGAAAGAAGCATAGATGATTTGGAGAAAATCATTAAGGATTCGGGGCTGTCTGAAATCGAGAGTTTGCAGATAGATATGGAACTCATAAGAAATATTCTCAGTGATGCCGGTCTGGGTAGGTTTGACTCTAGTTATCAGGATGTGATGAATACTATAGCAGAAATGCAAGAAGTGTTCTTGAAGTTATATTCAGATAAAGAATTTAATAATTTTAAACCGGACTCTGAGATAAGAGCGAATTTGGAAGCATTAAAGCAGAAGGTTGAGAATATTTCAGGTCAAGTTGATCAGAGTCAAGGTTTGATTCAGACCATGTTTGATCGTTGGAACGTATGCCAAGAGTTTTTAAAAAATTTCAATGGTAGTGAAAATGTTCGAGGGGCAGTGGAAAACATACTGAATCGTAAAGATTTTATGAGAGATGAAATTAGTAATCTTTTCATGGTGCTTGCCAACAAGTTGCCAGGGATTAATCGTCATATAAAGGAGTTGAGTGAGGAGGTGAATTACGGTAATCCTACCGAGGCCCAGGCAAATAGCTTTACCCGGGAGCAATGCGAAGAATCCGTGAAGAGTGGTATTATCGTCGGAACTAATTTTTCGCATAAAGCATTCTCATACGGAACACCCGAAGCAACAGCATATCGGTCAATCAGGGATAAAGTAGAAGTCGAAGGTAGTAATATAGAACCTGCTAAAAATAGGGAAAGCAGTGGCTTGCAACACGCGTTGAGAGTTTTAATTAGCAATAACGCTAAGTTGTTTAAGGATGTGGAGTTTGTAAGGTCTATAAGGGAGGATCTTATGTCATTGCGGTCGATTTGTGATATGGATGCATCTCATGTTAAAGCGATGTTTACAGTGATTTCGAACTTGTAATAGATTTTGTTGAGCAAAATGAACTAGTGTAACCCCCTTCCTCTCGAAGGGGGATTTTTTTCTCGGAATTTATGGAATTCCTTCGTTAATGTGTTGCAAACCAGATCGCCTGTTCACGAATTCCCGAAGGGATTTTTTTCACGAATTCGCGGTAAACATTTGGATCGCGTTCTAACGGTTTCTTAAAACAGGCAGACCAAAGTAGGGAGTCGGCACATGCTGCTGTTACGACAACCACTGAGAGCATTGCCAGCCGAGTTTTCATTGAAAACCAATCGGGAAAAGGCTCTTTCGGAATGACTTTCGCTTCTTCGTCTTTGTTTATGTAAATAATAAGTGGCTCGATAATGGCCATAAAACATAAATATGACACAAGATATCCCAAGTCCGAGTGCAACGAAAATCCCTTTCCGACCAAATATCTCAACGATGGATAAATAATCAGAAAAATAAAAGCGAATGCTATTGCTCGGAATGTTCGGGGTTCGATGCAAAAGGATCCGAACGCCATTGCTTTATCTGAACGCAAAAAACCGCGACAATCGTGGTTGAAATATGCTAAAAATTCCGCCAATATCGGGGAAAATACAAGAGCAATAATGCAAGTTCCAATCATGATTCCTCACTTCATAACTATTGACTACGATAGCAAAAAATAGTTAACAAAAAGTTTACAAAATGATTTTTTCCCTGTTTTCAGATTTATTTTTCATAATTTACGGAAAATCTATACCACCACGACTGAGGGGATTGCAGCGCAGCAGCCTCCAACCGACCTTTAAGATTCCTTTAATACTTCCGTATTTTTCGATTGCCTGAATAGCGTATTCCGAGCAGGTCGGGTAGAATTTGCAGCAGCATTTGAGGTGAGGGGAGATGGCTCGCTGGTAAAACCTCAGTGTCGCGATCAACAATTTTTGCATTTTTCGATTTTTTTGTTCAAATTTCGAATGGCTTTCTCGGCCTGCTTGACGAAATCATTCCAATTCGCTGAAACAAGAGATCTTTTCGCGATGAAAACATAATCCGTTCCCGCTAATCCCAAAGATGGAAGCAGCTGACGTGCCATAGCCCTCATTCTTCTTTTGCAACGATTGCGAATCACTGCATTTCCGACTTTTTTGGATGCCGTAAACCCTGCTCGACAATTTTCAACCTTATTAAATCCGGCAAGGGCAACAAAAAAATCCGCTCGATAACTGAGACCTGAAGCGGACACCGACAAAAAATCTCTTCTCTTGCGGATTCTGAATTTTTTTTCCAAATTAAATTACGCGGACAAACGTGCGCGGCCCTTCGCTCTTCTAGCCTTTAAAATACGACCACCGGCAAGAGTTCTCGCCCTGAAACCATGTCTGCGCTTGCGAACAATTTTACTCGGATTGTATGTAGGTTTAGCCATAATATACCTCTGCCTTCAACAAAATCTGAGCCATTCTAACATTTGAGTCGAAAAAGTCAACCGACAGCTGAGGAAATGTCGGAGCAAAGGTTGCTTGCTCCTAATTTATCAAAGCTGTTAACTAATTTTTAACGAATGATTGAGAAAATAGCATAAGTTTTTGTTGTGAGGAGCACGTAATGAACTGGTTTGCCAAAAAGGTATTTGACGGGGGGGGGTAACAGCCTAAAAAATCAAGTAAGATCATGTGGTTATCCCTTTAAATCTCTCAAAAATTTAAAACATCTTGCCAAACAGTTTTCGGAATTTCTGACACCGCGATGCGAAAATAAATTACTGAGTCGCAAAGGCTCAATCCTCATCGAATTCGCTGTTTGTATGCCTATTTTGATTATTTTATTGTTTTATGTTCATGATTTAGTGAAAATTAGAAGATATTACTCGCAAACAGAATTTGTCATACAGCAAATGGCGAACATGATTCAGAATATTTCGCAGAAAAGGGCGGATAAGAGGATAACGGCAAATGATTTAAGATACATCTATTGTCTGGCATTGCAGACTCTTTACCCTGCCGATACTTTATTTTATAAATCTCAGGGATATACTTTCGGTCATTTTCCCTACATAGCTTTATATTATATAAAAGGAATCGAAAACGGGAAAGCTTCGTGCAGCTGGAGACTTGGATTGTGGCCTGATTCTCCATCTACTGATCCTACGAAAATATCTTGTCCGAGGAATATTCCTCCCACCAAATTGTCATATTCTCTAATTACTCCATCTGAAAATGTCAGTCCCTCAAATATTTATGAGACACTTAAAATCAACGAAGGAGAGGAGAAAATAATAATTGAGTGTTTAATTTTCAATTACACAGTGTATAAAAATCTTGAGGGAAAATATATTCCGGCAAAGGAGGCATTAGGACTCAAGTTGTTATCTCCGAAAGCTATAGGAGGTACTGGTTTCTTGAATTCCGTCGTCATTTTCACTCCAAAGCCGGGATTATTCAGCGAAACTGCGCCATAATAATAGTAATTCGTTGTCTTTCAGTGTTTTCTAATTCAAATGATGAATTAAATATTTCTTGTTAACCCTTTTTTAAAAGTTATCCACCGAATCTGTGGATAACTCTGTGGATAAGTCTGTGGATTAGTTCGTTTTTCCGTAATTTCATGGGGGTGCTGAATAGTTAGGCATCTTTTTTAACGTTTGTTGATGGTGTTTTAATAATGCATTGAAAAATAAGGAAATTTTTAAAATCAAATAGAGAATCAAGACGTTTTAACACATCGATTTTGCATAAATTTTAACGAATTTTTCTTCAACAAGTTTTGCTATATAACCTGTGGATAACTTTTGCTCCTAGCACCAAATAATTCAGTCGTCAATGGCTTTTTTCGGAATAAATGGTATTACAAAAATTCCGCTGACGGTAAATAAGGTGGCAATTAAAATAGATTCCAGAGATGACTCGAAAATCATCAATCCACAAAAGATTAACGCAAGAATTGCCAGTAATATTTTTTTGAAATTATGAATTTTTATGGCGAATTTCAGGTAAGCAAGGGAACAAATGGCGTAAACCAGTAGAAAGGATTTTACGGAAAAATCGATGATATAATCGATTTGCGAGGCTAAACTTTTATTCGTGGTTAGAATCAAAATTGGAATCATTCCTAAGCAACTGATCAACACGCTGATGTAAGGCGCTCCGTTCTTATTTTTTTTCGCTAAAATTTTAGGAAGCAATCGATCTTTTGCCAATCCTAAAGAGATCTGCGAAGACGTTAAAATCCAAGCGTTCAAAGTTCCAATACAAACCAGAGAGGTTATAACCGCGACTATCATTGAGTAATTCTTACCCAATACTGCGCTTATGGCATCAACGAACGGAGCTTCGCTGTGAGCAAGAATTTTGCTCTGGATCACTCCCATGATTGCAACATGGTTTATCAAATAAATTAAAGTGACACTGACTGTTCCCAAAATTATTGCCTTTGGAATTGTCTTCGATGGATTTTCGACATCTCCGGCTGGCGTAGTTCCACACTCTACCCCAATAAAGCACCAGAAAGCAATCGAAGTCGCAAATAGTAATAGATCTCCGAAAGCCATTTTTGAATATTTCGGAAGAACACAAGCATTGGACAAATCAAAATTCTGAAAAATTATCGCTGGTACAACAACAAAAGGGATAAACTTCATCAAAGTTAGGACGAATTCTAATTTTCCCGATAACACAACACTTTTGCAATTAACATAGGTCAGAACCAGCAATAGAGCTATTTCTAAAGTGAGATATAAATAGGGCGACTGATAAGGTCCAAAAAATGGATGTAAACACGCAACGGCAGTGACTACAACCACCGAGCTACTGATCCAGGAGATCAGCCAGTAGGTCCATCCGGTAAAAAACGCGGGAATCTTTCCGAACATCTCATTGACATAGACATGAGGTCCTCCCGTTTTCGGAAAATTGGAACATAGTTCAGCAAAAACAAATGCCAGAAGTATGGCGCCTAATCCCGCAAAAATCCAAGCATAAATGCTGTAAATTCCGAAAGGTGCCAATTCTCTCGGCACAACGAATATGCCTGAGCCGATCTGACTCCCGAAAACTATCGCTAAAACTGCACCAAATCCTAACTTTTTTGACATGAGACTTCTTTCTTTGGTCGCATTATCGATGATTCACGCGAGAAATGCAAGTGTCGAGGAGGGATTTCAGCAGATCTCTTAAATTTCAATTTCCTTTGATCATTTTGATTGCGATGAGAGATATTTTTTCAGAAAACGTTTTAACCAATTATTAACCGATACCTGCCAGAATGTCCCCGTATAGTTTTTGTAGCAAGATTTATAGTAAGGAGCTCGCTATGAACTGGTTTGCCAAAATGATATTTGACGGGGGTGGGGATCAGGATGCTCCTGTAGCCGGTCGTTGTAGGAAGTACTCCTTAACAATGGTATGCCGATTTATCAAAAATCAGAAAGGTCCTGCCACCAATTATTTCAGAAAATCAGCAGAAAAATTAAGCCTTCATTCAGACACCAGTGGTTCTATCCTGATTGAATTCGCGATCTGCATGCCTGTTTTGATTATTTTGCTGTTTTATATCAATGATTTGGTAAAGTTGAAACGACTGCATTCCCAAACTGAGTTTGTCGCGCAGCAGATGGCGAATATTCTGCAAAACATTTCCCTAAAACGATCAGGTACTGCCCGAAAAATAACTTTACCTGACATAAAATACGCTACATCATTAGCTTTCTTATCAATGTTTCCAGGGACATCGAGATTTGTAATTAGTAAAAACAAAAGTGAACTGGGATATTGTCCGCATGGTTACATTTTCTGTGTTAAAGGAAAGTCGAATTCAACAGCCAGTGTGTTGTGGGGAAAAAGATTTCATTTTACAGGTAATTCAACTACTCCTTCTGCCGTTGTGATTGATACAAGTTCTTTTCATAGATGCAATATAAAAAATCTGCAGGATGCTTCTCCTTCTGAAATTTATCCAACATTGAAAATTAATCCCAACGAAATCAAAATTATCTTTGAAAGTAATGTACATTATTCACAATCAGGTGGT
>CADARG010000057.1 GCA_902790255.1 uncultured Pseudomonadota bacterium
CCTACAAAATCAGAAGGTTAGTCGAAAACGCCTTTTTGCATCTGAAACGCTGGCGAGGAATCGCTACCAGATACTGCAAAAATCTGTCTTCATTCCTTGCTTCTGTTCAGATTAGATGCTTGGCTGTCTTGGGGAAATATCTTGTGACGACAGGATCTAGGCCTTATCAGCGTCTTCGTCGTGCCGATTATTTTGATTATATGCGACGGAAGAAAATCCGCTCATAAAACTCAGTTTGATTCCAAAGATGATCATAAAATAGGGTTGACGCAATTACTGGGATTTATTCCCGGAATAGGCAGATTTGAAGCGTTTTTCGGAACAATGCGCTACCTCGGATACTCCTGCCATCAAGCCTTTCGATATTACGTCTTAATTTCAATTCCTTTACTTTTCGAAATTATTTTACTGAATACTCCGGGCATCGCCTACCCGTTGCCTCTGTTTTTCTGGGAGGAGTTGGATATCTCAATATGCCTAACGGCTTTCGTTTTTATTGCCGTAATCGAATTTTTGTTTTTGAAATTTTGTGATTGGTTTTGGAAAAGAGTTTCGCTGACCGCGTGGAGCGTTTTCTGCATAATTTTCGGACTTTTTAGCCTAAGCCATCTCGCAATTGTTCGTGTAGGAGAACATTCCTTTTTCATTTGGAGATGAACTTTTTCATAGTCTCATGAAGCTACGCAGTAAACTCCAATACACGGCGAATTTTTTGAAAATCCAGGTGAGAATTCGCTAAATAATATCCTTTCGATTCGAAAATATTTTTCACGGCATCGTGCTGATCAAAACCGATCTCCAAAAGAATTTTTCCGTTTGGTTTCAGCCAATTTTTTATCAAATCCGAAAGCTGTTCGTAAGCTTCCAGCCCGTTTTTGCCGCCGTCCAACGAGAGGTGCGGATCGAAATTTTTTACATTATCGTCCAGATCCAAAATGTCCGCGCTTTTTATGTAAGGAGGATTGGAAACGATCAAATCAAACTTTTGTTGCGGGCAAAAATCACTCCAGCCGACGTTCTTTATTTCGGCATTTTGCACGCGCAGGTCGGATTTATTTTTCAGAGCAACCGCAACAGCTTTTTCGCTGATATCGATACCTATTCCGCGAGATTTAGGAAATTCTTTCGCGATGCTAAGCAGGATGCAGCCACTGCCCGTGCCGATATCCAGGAAATTGAACTCCTGATTTTTTGAGAAAACTTCCAGCGTTCGCTCGATGATGATTTCCGTTTCGGGGCGCGGATCCAAAACATCTTCGTTCACGAAAAACTCGCTATTCCAAAATCCTCGTTTGTTCAAAATTTTCGAAACAGGCTCGTGCGATTCGTAGCGCGAGATGAGATTTTCCAATTGCGTAATTTCGGCGAAAGAAAATTTCAGCTCTTTCGCGCGAGATATCACGTCGATTGCGGAAATATTTTTCACTTTCGCGATGAATAAACGCAGAATTTTCGCGGGGCAACGCTGACCGTGCGCGCGAACGCAACTGCCGTAAAATGTTTCTGGTCTATCGTGCTTCATGCAACTCTCGCCTCCTCATTGAAATCAGGAAATTTTAACCTTTTTCCGCCTCCATGCCCAGGGGCAATCGAAGCGAAGGAAAATAGCGTCCGTAGGCGCAGGCAAGAAAATCTGGGATCCGGAATTTTTAAGTTATCGAACGTCATGCCCAAAAATTGTTTTAGATGCGATGTGTAAACCGTTGTATCAGAGTATTTCCTAAAACGACCATTCCCGGGTGCTGCCTGTTCCAGTTTCAAAAATCAAACCGTTGTATAACTTCACATTGTCGGCACAGAATCTGCACGCAAACCGCGGAACAATGTCACTCAAAATGCAGGTGTCAGGATTATTTCGTTGCATTTTAGCAACAATTGGTTAACAGAAAGTTAATTAATGCGATTTTAATTTTTCCACACTATAATCCCGAGGGTGGGGGCAGCGGAGCTGGTGAATAACAATTATTAACAAATGGTTAATTTAACCAAATGTTAACCTTTTGATTCCGGGGAAAAAATGATGCGCATAACGTTCTTAGACGCATAAAACCCATGCCGTTGCTACCCGAAATTAATCCGATTTTAACCTTTCCGTGCTACCATGCCCAGGGTGGGGAGTGAGGGGCGGAAAAATAATAATTATTAATAAATGGTTAACAATGGATTTCTTGTTTAAATCGGTGTTTGATCCAAACTTATTTTTTAATGGAAAAATGTTAACCTTTTCTTTATAATTAAGAGCTAAATTGTTTTAAAATGTGTGTGAGGCTGTATGTTATCTCAGTTTTTGAAGGCGATTTTTGGTTCGCATAACGACAGAGTGGTAAAGAAATACTTCAGGGTTGCGGAGCAGGTTACCAAGCTGGAGGATTCTGTTGTAAATCTTTCCGATGAATAACTGAGAGCGAAGACTGATGAATTCAGGCAGCGTCTCCAAGAGGACGAAACTCTAGATGACATTTTACCCGAAGCTTTTGCTGTTGTTCGAGAGGGAGCAAAGCGTACTTTGGGATTGCGTCCGTTTGATGTTCAGCTGGTCGGAGCTCAGGCTTTGAATAACGGAATGATCGCAGAGATGAAAACGGGTGAGGGAAAAACACTTGTTGCTGCGATCGCTGCGTACCTAAACGCTCTTGAAGGTAAAGGTGTGCACGTTGTTACCGTTAACGATTATCTTGCGAAAAGAGACGCCGAATGGATGGGAAAAATTTACAAGTTCCTGGGCCTCACGGTGGGAACAATTGTTCACGGGCTGACCGATGAACAGAGGCGCGAGCAATACGCCTGCGACATCACTTACGCGACCAACAACGAGTTGGGGTTCGATTATCTGCGCGACAATATGAAATTTTACGCCTCCGAACTGGTGATGCGTCCGTTCAACTACGCGATTGTTGACGAGGTCGACAGTATTTTGATCGACGAGGCCCGAACTCCGTTGATTATTTCCGGAGCGGCTGAGGATTCCGCGGATTTATACGTAAAAGTCGATGCAATCATGCCGAGTTTGGTCAAGGCAGATTACGAAGTCGATGAAAAACAGCGTAACGTCACTCTAACAGAGGCAGGAAACGAGCATGTCGAAAAATTGCTGATCGAGGCAGGGCTGATAGTTAACGAAAATCTATACGATGTCCAAAATATCGCAATCGTTCATCACGTAAACAATGCGATCAAGGCGCATTTCCTGTTCAAGCGGGATGTCGATTACATCGTGAAAAACAACAAAGTCGTTATTATCGATGAATTCACGGGACGTATGATGGAAGGGCGTCGCTATTCGGACGGTTTGCATCAGGCGATCGAGGCGAAAGAACATGTCAAGGTCGAGATGGAAAACCAAACTTTGGCATCGATTACTTTCCAAAATTTCTTCAGGATGTACAAGAAGCTGTCAGGTATGACGGGTACAGCCGCAACTGAAGCACAAGAGCTTTCGGAGATTTATAAAGTCGAGACTTTAGTAATTCCGACAAATGTTCCCGTTGCTCGAAAAGATTATAACGACGAGGTTTACAGAACGGCACGCGAAAAATACGACGCGATCATCAAGTTGGTGAAAGATTGTCACGCGCGCAAGCAGCCTGTGTTGGTCGGAACTGTCAGCATTGAGAAGTCCGAGTTGTTATCAAAGCTGTTGACGAAGGCCGGCATCGAACACAATGTTTTGAACGCGAGATATCACGATCTTGAAGCCCAGATTATCGCGGAGGCAGGACGTTCGGGCGCAGTGACCATTGCCACCAACATGGCGGGACGTGGAACCGACATAAAATTGGGAGGAAATCTCGAGGCGCGTTTGGACAAGGAACTCGCGGGGGTTACTGATCCAGAGGAAATTCAACACATAACAAAGAGGGTTGAAGCGGAAATCAAGGAAGACGAGGAGATCGTCAAACAAGCGGGCGGTCTTTATGTTGTCGGAACCGAGAGGCACGAAAGCCGCCGTATCGACAATCAGCTGCGTGGACGTTCCGGGCGTCAGGGAGATCCGGGAGCATCGAAATTTTTCCTCTCTCTGGAAGATGATCTGATGAGAATTTTCGGTGCGGAAAAATTAGACTCAACTTTGCAAAAATTGGGAATTGAAGAGGGTGAAGCGATTGTTCATCCGTGGATTAACAAGGCTTTGGAGAAAGCGCAGAAGAGAGTTGAGGCGCGAAATTATGACATCCGTAAGCACTTGTTGAAATTCGACGATGTCATGAACGATCAGAGAAAGGTTATTTACGCTCAACGTCATGAATTAATGATCGACGACAAAGATTTCAGCGAAGATATCGACGATATGCGCGAAGAGGCCATTACCGATGTGATCTACAGCAATGTCGCTGAAAATACTCCGTCCGGATTCTGGGATTATCAGCTGATAAATGACCAACTGTCGGCAATTTTCGGTGCGGATGTTTCTTTGGATAAGCAAGAAAATTTGTCTCGCGATGAAGCAGTGGATGTTTTGCTCGAAAAAGTGAAAGATCAAGCCAAAATCAAGGAAGAGACATACAACGCGGAAATCATGAGATACATGGAACGTACGATTTTGTTGCGCCTGATCGATCAGTATTGGAAAGAACATTTGTTGAATCTCGACCGATTGCGTCAGGGAATAAATCTGCGGGCATATGGGCAAAGAGACCCTCTGAATGAGTACAAGCAAGAGGCTTTTGCATTGTTCGAAAATATGTCGAAAACGATCAGAAGAGAGACTGTTCGCGCTTTGGCGATGTTCTCGTTCGCAAGCGCAAATCAGGCTCAGGACGAAGAAATTTCGGATGAATCTTATATTTCAGACGAATTGGAGAACGGGTCAAAAGAGGACAATTTTGCTATAGGTGAGTCTGATGTCGAAACCGACAAAACCGCCGGCGCAGCGAAAGTCTCCGATTCGCAATTATCCGATCAGCAGTTAGACGGAGATGTCTTTGCCGTCTCCCGAAATGCGCTCTGTCCGTGCGGCAGCGGCAAGAAATATAAATACTGCCACGGAAAAATTGAGAAGTAGTTGCATTTTGCGTCGGTGTATGGTTTTTTTCGTTAAGGTGACGAGCGACTCCTGTAATGTTAATTTTTTATCGCGTATGAACTGCAAGGAAAGGTAGTGGGGAATGATAAAATTTACAAATATCGCTGTGAGTTTTGGATTATTGATGTTGCTGGGAGGCTGCGAAATGAGCAATTCGTCGCAGTTGCAGCAACCTCAGCTGCTGCGTGATTTAGCTTACGAGGATAATGCAAAAGACCAATCTGTAGAAATGCAAACTATTTGGAATTTACCTACAAATACGGAATTTTCGGAAATAAAGGAAAAATTAGAGCAGTGTCTCAAATTTGTGGAAGAAGATGTTTCCAATTTGGATAGGCTGGGTGACGTGGCGGGCCGTTGTCATTTGTTTAGCAACAAATTGATATCCGTATCTGAAGAAGTCATGAAAGACCGAAGAAATGAAGAGGCAAATGCTTTGATTTTAAATATGTCCGCAAGAACTCTTGAAGCGATGCGAAAAGTTAGAAATGCTTCGACAAGAACTTCGTGGACGGCGGATACTCCTTGGTTAAGTGTTTTGTATAATGACAACACAATACGTATTTTGGATATCATAAATTTGGTAGCCTACGACGATGATTATGATTCTCACGCAACAATAGAGTATGAACTTACGAATATTGTGACTCGCCTCAACGAAGCTGTAGATCCTAATATTTACATAAATACCGTGAGAGAAATCGAGTTCTACAATAAACATCTTGTTATAAAATTCTACGAAAAATTAGAGAAAGTCGGCAGTTATAATATTAGGCACAGCGGGCCTGTACAGAAGTTTTTGGATGAGATCAAGCAGGTAGTGCTGAAGCTAAAAAAGGAAAAAAAGAGAAAAATGTT
>CADARG010000058.1 GCA_902790255.1 uncultured Pseudomonadota bacterium
TGAACGGCTTAACTCCGTGGGAATTTATCATTAAGGAATGGAAATCTGAACCAAAATTGTTTAGAATTAGTCCTGCTCCCTACAATGTGGGACGAAACAGCTAATGATCAGCAGATGGGAATTGGGTAATCTTCCCTCGGATCTAAAATATTTATATGTCGATTACACTGGTACAGGAAGGAAGTTTAATGAAGAAAAAAATCCGCCTTCAAAATCTTCACTAGAAACGTTGCAGTTAAATTTTGGGTATAAACCGTCGTCCCTAAAACTACTGCATGTACGTAGTTGTTCAGAGGTTGAACACATATATTGTCCCGATAAGGGTCGTAGAGAACGTTATGAACGTAATAGCGGCAATCATGTGTCAGGAATATTACATTATGAATCGATCTGTCTGAAAGTTATACCTGATACTATCGGGAATTTGAGCAACTTAAGAGAATTGGATTTATCCGATAATAATCTTGAAACTTTACCGGAATCTATTGGACGCTTGTATAATTTGGAAGAATTATATCTTTCCGGAAATCGTAATTTTAGAAGATTACCGTATTCTATTGGTGATTTAAAAAATCTAGAGACATTGGAACTTGAACAAACTAATCTTGAGTCATTGCCGGAGTCGATGGGAAAATTAACAAAACTGTCCAGCTTTGTTATTTCTAAATTTACTGAGGGATACGGTCCCCGCGGAAATCCTTACTATAAAACAGAGGGCTACTCATCCGATTGGTATTATAGGGTTGTTGAACAATCCCTCTCGCACTGGTCTCTGCCACCTCTTGGTGTAGACAAATCCAGCTTGGATTGGAGCAACAAAAATTTAACGCAGTTCCCGTGTTGCCCTAGTATATTAGCAGGATTAAAAGAATTGGATGTCAGCAGTAATCAGCTCACAGAAATTCCTCTCCTGCTGAGAAAATTGAAGTTGAAAAAACTGGATATACATAATAACCCTAAGTTAAACCATCTTCCCGATTTTCTGTGGTATATGGGCTTAAAAGAACTAAAGATAGACAAAAAGTTTATAAAAGACCTTCACCTTCAGAAATACGCGAAAATATCTTTGACTGATAAAAAGTTGGTAAAGAAAGTGATTGTTGAGCTCATTCTAGCAGGTAAGAATAACAAAAAAATGAGTGACAAAGACCTACTGGAAATAATAGCAATGAGTAACGACTTCATACTGGAAACAATAGGAATGGGTCCTATCTTCGTACATCTGAAGTAAAGTACTCCCCTCGTAAAAGCCCGAGTTTTCGGGCTTTTTCTTGAATTGCTTAAAAAACTAGCGATGAACTACTTCCTAACCCAACCGCCTCCGAGCGCCTTGCAGAGATCAACAACGGCGTTGAGCTGATCTTGCAACGCGGTGGTGAGGTCCATCTCGCAGGCCAGCAAACCTCTTTCGACGTCCAGCAAGTCGATTAACCCGATCAAGCCCGCTTCTTTCTGCTTTTTCGCGATATTATAGCTTCGCTTCAGAGCGTTGACCTGGCGAGTTCGCGACTGAACAATCTGACGACTCTTTCGGTTGGAAACCAATGCGTCCAGTGTCTCCTTGAAAGCCACCTGAACCGTTTTCTCATACGATGCCAAAGCTGCACGGTAATTTGCCTTTGCCGCATCACTCATGGATGACAACTTTCCGCCAGTAAATATCGGCAGATTGATTCCTCCATTGAAAGTCCACATATCACTTCCCTGAGAAAACAACTTGCCCAAAGTTTTGCTTTCAACTCCCAACGCGCCCGTCAGAGAAATCGATGGAAAGAAAGCCGCCTTCGCCTCCCCTATTTTCGCATTTGCAGCAATCAACATTCCCTCTGCCTGCAGTAAATCAGGACGACGACTCAAAATGTCTGACGGTATGCCCTTCGGTACCTTGTTTGGAATCTTCAGCCGCTCGATTGCTTGATCAGGGGACGTTTTACGATCCATAAACAATCTTGGACTGCATCCCAACAACACACTCATTGAAGTTTCAGCCTTCGCCAGTGCCTCCTCTAAACCGAGCACCGTGGTCTTAACCGACGCCATCTCGGATTCGATACGCAGATAGTCCAGCTCGGTGCAATATCCGCTACGAAAACGACTTTTATAGACGTTGTAGGTCTGCTTTCGAGTATTCAAAGTTCTGCGCGCAATCGCTAATTTTGCGTCCAAAGCGCGAATCAAAAAGTAATTTTTCGCAACCTGAGATGTAATCGTCAACAACACCGCTTCTTTCGCTGCACGAGTCGCCAGCAACTGAGCACGTGCCGCCTCGTTAGTTCTTCTGTACTTTCCGAAGAAATCTAACTCGTAAGACATTCCGACAGCTCCGAGATAATCCGTAGAATTTCTCTTTGTCGTCATTCCCGGTATGTAATTCTTTCCTTTTGCCGAAATATAAGCCTTCGACCCCTCGCCCGAAGCCGCTATTTGAGGCAGTAAATCTCCCTGAGCAATTCCTGCCGCCGCTTTCGCCGCATCAATATTTGCAATGGCGATCTTCAGGTCAGCATTGTGCTTCAAAGCCTGTTCTTCCAACTTATTCAAGGTCTTAACGTTGAATACGCTCCACCACTTCTGATCTTTGAAGATAGATAGTTCTTCCTTATCGCTCAGCTTCGGCATATCCAGCTTTGGCTGTTCGTAATCAGGACCGACCTCGCATCCTGCCAGCATCAGCGCTGTCATAGTTAATAATAAGTTACGCATTTTCCTTTCCTCCTCTAACACGTTCGCTCATTTTTGTAACCAATACGAAAAACAAAGGAATAAACAACGGCGCCAAAATTGTTGCGCCCAACATTCCTCCAATAACACTTGTTCCAATAGCATGACGACTTGCACTTCCTGCTCCGCTGCTTATTGCCAACGGAACGCATCCCAATATGAAAGCAAAAGACGTCATAATGATAGGTCGGAATCTTAATTTCGCAGCTTTTATCGCGGAATCGACCAAATTCATACCCTGCTTTTTGAACATCACAGCGAACTCAACAATCAAAATCGCGTTCTTTGCGGACAATCCAACCAAAGTAATCAAAGCTACCTGGAAGTAGATGTCGTTGCTGAGTCCTCGCAGATAAACAGCCAAAATAGCTCCGAACATAGCAAACGGAACCGCCAATAAAACCGAAATCGGCAAGGTCCATCTTTCATAAAGCGCCGCCAAAATCAGGAACACAACAACGATTCCTAACAACAAAGC
Source organism: uncultured Pseudomonadota bacterium (assembly GCA_902790255.1). Taxonomy (GTDB): domain Bacteria; phylum Pseudomonadota; class Alphaproteobacteria; order UBA3830; family UBA3830; genus UBA3830. The sequence continues at coordinate 3,200 of CADARG010000058.1, forward strand.
ATCATAAGACGATCCACCATTTTCTTTCTCTTGATAAGCTGATCCTGTCCACGAAAATGAATACTCAGATCCGCCAACTTCACGAGCAACTTCTTCCATCGCCTTAATCGCCTGTCCTGAAGAATATCCCGGAGCAGGAGTCGCCATAATCTTCGCAGCAAAGAACATATTGTAACGCTCGATCATCGTCGGACCGACTGTCGGAATGAATTTTACAAATGCCGACAACGGAATCATCGCACCTGTGTTGGACTTCACATATGCATCGTTCAATTGATCAGGATATGCACGATATTTATCCTCCGCCTGAACCATAACCCTGAATCCACGACCCGCCTTCGAAAAATCGTTTACATAAAAAGTGTTAAAAGTTGTTCCGATCGTAGTATAGATACTGTTAATAGAAACTCCTAATGACAACGCTTTCAATTCATCAACTACCATCTTCAATTGCGGAGTACTGGCGTTAAAAGTCGTCTGAACCTGTACTAACTCCGGACGCTTGGATGCCACTGCAACGAACTCTCTCGCCTTCTCTTCCAGAGCCTTACTGTCCGTATCTCCGACTTTCTGCAAATATCCTTCGATACCTCCAGTCATACTAAGACCGATAATTGCCGGCAATCCGAAAGAAAGAACTGAACCGCCTCTAACCATCTGGTATCCCATGCCCATAACCTTCTTGGTAGTGGCAGATACTGACTGATCCGCATTCGGTCTGACACTCCAATCTTTCATCATCGTGAACAAAGTTCCGCCACTCGTAGAAGCTGAGCTACTCAAAATATCGAATCCAGCAGCGTACAAACAGTCCTTCACGTTTGGATCCGAAGCAATCGCCTTTGCAACTTTCTGAGCCGCCGCTTCCGTTGTCTTGATCGTAGAAGCAGGATCCATAATAAGTGCCGTTATGAAAGTACCCTGGTCCTCATCCGGCACCAACGCTCCCGGAGTTAGCTTAAACATCAACACTGTCGCAACAATAATTGAACCAATCGTCAAGCAAGAGGACTTAACATGCCTAGTGAAAAACGAAACCGTTGCCACATATTTATCCGTCAGGTTAGCAAAAGCATTGTCGAACCATACAAAAAATCTATTTTCATTAAATTTAATCAGATTTGCCTTTTGCTTGTTACTTTCAAGAAAGATAACACATAAAGCAGGAGTCAAAGTTAAAGCACAAACACCTGAAATCACGACCGAAACTGCAATCGTGATAGCAAACTGCTTGTACATAGTTCCGGCAAGTCCCCCCATGAATCCAACAGGAACGAACACCGCACACAAAACCAAAACGATTGCGATAAGTGCCCCTGTCACCTCATCCATTGCTTTAATTGTTGCATCTCGAACAGAAAGTCCCTCTGTAGACATGATACGTTCGACATTTTCAATAACAACAATAGCATCATCGACGACAATACCTATTGCCAGCACTAATCCGAACAATGTCAGAGTATTTATCGAAAATCCTGCTATAATCATTCCGGCAAAAGCTCCGATAATTGACACTGGCACCGCCAAACACGGAATCAAAGTTGCTCGGAACTTCTTTAAGAACACGAAAATAACTAACACGACCAACAAAATCGCTTCGAAAAGAGTATGGGAGACCTCTGAAATCGAATTCTCTACGAATCCTGTCGTATCAACGATCGTTTTTTTCTTCGCGATTCTTTCAGCGGTTGCCAAAGCATTCGCTCCCGGAGCCAGCGAAATCATAATAGGAGTCGCATCATATCCATCTATAGTCTTCGCAACTGTATCGTAGCTTTGAGATCCCAACTCTATCTTGGCGATATCTTTCAACTGTAAAGTTCGTCCGTCAGGAAAAGCTCTTATTATGATATCCTCGAATTGTTTTTCGGTAGTATATCTTCCCTCTGCTGTAATCAAATAATTTCGGTCAACTCTCAGCGACATCGGCTCCTTTCCGACAGCTCCCGCCGCCTTTTGCGAATTCTGAGCCTGAATTGCCGCAACAACTTCTTCCGCACTCAAATTCAACCTGGATAGCTTGTCCGGCTGCAGCCAAATCCTCATACAGTAGGTATTTCCTGCCATCGCATTGGCTTCACCGACACCTTCAATCCTCTTTAACTCATCAACAACATTCAATAAAACATAATTTCCGACATAGGTGTTGTCATATCTTCCGTTATTACAGAAAAAAGCCATAACCTGCAGAATTGATGGACTCCTCTTCAGAACTGTAACACCGTACTTCTTGCACTCCTCAGGAAGAGTCGTCGTCGCCTGCTGCACTCGGTTATTGACGTTAACCATAGCCATATCGGGATCGGTTCCAACCTTAAAATACACGTTGATGTTCGATTCACCGTTGTTTCCGGAAGAAGTTGAATTCATATATATCATACCGTCAACACCGTTGATCTTGTCTTCAATCGGAGCAACAACCGTTTCCGCCTGTGTTTCAGCACTTGCTCCTGGATACATCGCTCTCACCATAATGGTAGGAGGTGTCAAGTTCGGATATTGCTCGATCGGCAAGTTGCTCATTGACACAAGTCCCGCCAAAACTATTATCAGAGAAACAACTGTTGCAAAAATTGGACGATCAATAAAAAAACGCGAAATCATTTAGACCTCCGCCGGCTTTGATTTGGTACCAGATTCCGTGTTAGTCCCATTAAACACCGGAGTAACGGGCTGTCCCGGACGCGCTTTTCCAATTCCTTCATAAATAACAGACTCATTCTCCTTCAACCCGTCACTGACGACTGCTTTATTGTCGATTACCTCCGCCTTTACCGGACGAACTTCAACCGTCTTGTCATCTCTTACGACATAAACCATAAATCCAGCTTGAGTCGGAATCAACGCAGTCGCAGGAATAACTAATGCGTCTTTGTACTCATGTCCGATAATTCTAACCCTAACAAATTGCCCAGGCAACAGCATTTTCTGAGCTGCACTGGTCGGGATTTCAGCCTTTGCGGAAATACTGGAAGTCTGATTATCCTCGCTGCTATCTATAAAAATTATCTTCCCCTCCTGCGGATAGATCGTTCCATCGGCCATAATCACCTGGACCTTCACGTCTTCCGTTTTTGCGAGATGAACCTTTCCGCTATAAAAGCTCTTTCCCACACTCGTCCAAGTGGAACCCGAAATCGAAAAATTTGCGTGCAACGGACAAATTTGAACCATCGAGGTTAACAAACTACTCTCTCCGTTAGGGGAAATTAAATTTCCGACAGATTGTGCTTCCTTACGGACAATTCCTGAGATCGGAGCCTTCACTTCGGTGTCATATTCTTTCTGACTGACAGCTTTTGCCTTGTGTAGCCTTTCCATACGCTTGTAATCACGAGTCGTACGTTTTAACTCTGATTCCGCCTGAGCTAAATTCCCTTGAGCTCGAGTCAACGCCGCACGATAAGGGGCTTCATCTATCTCAAATAATTTTGCCCCTTGATGAACAAACTCACCTTCTTTGAAATTTCTGGATTTCAGAATTCCGCCAACTTGTGCTCTAACCTGAATTTCCAAAGATCCCGTAATTTTTGCAGGCACTTCTATGTTCAAAGGAATATTTTGCTTAGCAACCTTTGCCACTCCGACAACAGGAGCTGCCATCTGAACGGTTTTTTTCTCTTTGCAGCCATTCAAAATCGAAAGAACCACCAGAGCTCCAACCAAACACTTATTCCTTTTCATAGATCCCTACTCTCCTACTATAACAAATGAATAATTTTCTCGTAACAACTTATCAAAGTCAATTAAAAATTAGTTAACATCCTGACATTAACATGACAAAATCGCGACATATGATCGTTGCATTATCAAAATGAGAAAGAAATCAAATCGCATGGTTACAAAATATTAATATTTTTAGGATACGATATTCTCTGAGTTGTTTGAATTAGGAGAAATAAGCTGTGGAGATACTAAGCATATTTTTATCGATTTCATTTTTGATGTTCCTTGCTTATCGGGGATTTTCAGTATTAGTGTTGTCTCCAATATTGGCGCTGTTCGCTGTCTTGATCAGTGGAGGTGAGTCTCTGTTGGCTCATTATACGCAGATATTTATGGTAAAATTGGGAGATTTTGCAACAATTTACTTCCCTCTTTTCCTGCTCAGTGCCGTTTTTGGAAAAATTATGGAAAGCTCAGGCTGTGCACAATCTATCGCTGATTATATTTCGAAAAAAATCGGTCCGGAACACGCAATATTAGCAGTTGTTTTGTCATGTGCCGTTCTCACATATGGAGGAGTTTCGCTGTTTGTCGTCGTTTTTGCTGTCTATCCTATTGCCGTGGAACTTTTTAGAAAATCCGATACTCCAAAAAGACTCATTCCGGGAGCAATTGCTTTGGGAGCGTTTACATTTACGATGTCTGCCGTTCCGGGTACTCCGGCAATTCAAAATATTATTCCGTGCCAGTATTTCGGAACAAACGCATTCGCCGCTCCTGTAATAAGTATCATCGCAACATTGATCATGATCGGATTTGGTATGCTGTGGCTGAATACACAGGAGAAAGCTGCTCGTCTCGCAGGAGAAACTTATGGGAATCATGCGGACGGAATTATAACAAGTATAAAAGGAACAAAAGTTCCAAATTTTTGGATATCATTTATTCCTGTGGTGATAGTAATTTTTACCAATTACGTGTGCGTAAAATATGTATTTCCGAACATCGACACCTCATATCTACAACAGGAAAAATACGGAGCGATCGACATAAAAACCGTCGCCAGCAACTGGGCTATCATTGTTTCGCTCTTCTTCGCTATAGTTTTCGTTATTGCGACAAATTACAAGAGAATCGACATAACAAAGTGCATAAATATCGGAGCGCAAGATTCGCTCAGCCCGATATTTAACACGGCTTCCGTTGTCGGATACGGCGCGGTCATCAGCAGTCTCCCGGGATTTATCATGATCCGCGATTGGCTGCTATCTCTTTCCGGAGGAAATCCGATTGTTTCAAGCTCGTTCATCACCAGCGTCCTCGCGGGAATAACAGGGTCTGCATCAGGAGGTATGAACATCGCTCTGGACACATTGGGAGCAAAATATCTCGAAATGGCGAACGCCCTTGGAATCAGCCCGGAAATAATTCACCGTGTGGTTTCGATATCCTCGGGAAGTTTGGACACCTTGCCCCACAACGGAGCGGTTATCACATTGCTCGCGATTTGCGGACTGACTCACAAAGATTCTTATAAAGATGTATTCATGGCTCAGCAATTTGCTAATATCATTCAAAATATTTCTCAAAAGAGAAGTGATAAAGCTATTAAGTTGAACGATATGAGATATGCCAGCGCTCTCTCCTGGCTCAGTTTATATCCGGGAACAACCATGTATCATACTGATGAAAGAACAAATAGCGCTCATGAGCTTTCTCATTTCCCATGGCATTTTATTTACTACGTAGAAGGCTTACCGGGAGGGAAAGCTTCTGTTAGGTGGCTTCGTTACCCTTTTTTGCAGACAGGTACTAACCCCAAAGAAATTCAATGTAACTCCAAAACTGAAAGTCAGTACATGCACGGGAGTGTTGTAAATTGGGGTACCAATGTTGAACCATCGTCTATCTATCCGACACTCAAAATAAACGAAGGAGAAGCAAAGATTATAGTGGAATGCCATTTACATGCGAGCAATATTTCCATGAGTTCAAACGACTATAACCCCTCCGACGATAACAGGGCTTGTGCGAGAAAAGCTTTCAGGCTAAGACTCGTAACTCCCAAAACCGCCAATAATAATCGCTATTTCAATTCCGTCGTAATTTTTTCGCCAAAACCAGGATTATTTACAGATCAGAGACCAGATGTTTAATTCTCGAGCAAAAATTTTTCCCTTCTCTTTATTTCAGGCGGAATAAATAATATCCTGTTAGCGAGAGTTAATGAGAGTATTTACCATGGAATTAAAAGGAACAAAAACCGAAAAGAACCTGTGGGCGGCCTTTGCGGGAGAGTCTCAGGCGCGGAATAAATATACCTACTTCGCATCTCAAGCGAAAAAAGATGGATATGTGCAGATCAGCCGAATTTTTGAAGAAACTGCCGCAAACGAAAAAGAACATGCCAAAATTTGGTTTAAGTTGCTGAACGGCGGAAAAATTCCTGACACCGCAGACAATCTGAAAGCTGCCGCAGACGGTGAAAATTATGAATGGACAGAAATGTACGAAGATTTCGCGAAAGACGCCGAATCCGAAGGTTTTTCGGACATCGCCAAACTCTTCCGCATGGTCGGAGAAATCGAAAAAGAACACGAAGCGCGCTACCGCAAGCTTTTGACGAATGTCCAGAATGGTTCGGTCTTCAAAAAAGAGGAAAAAATCTTCTGGATCTGCACAAATTGCGGACATGTTCACATTGGAGCGCAGCCTCCTGAAGTTTGCCCTGTTTGCAGTCATCCAAAATCATACTTCGAGCAAAAGGCTGAAAATTACTGAAACAGGCTCGGGGAGTTCTCGTAGATTTTAGGGCAGTGATATGGTATCCTGCCCCGTAAAATTGGTGTTTTATTATGAAAAGTTTTCAAGATATAATTTTCGCCCTACATAAGTATTGGGGTGATTATGGTTGTGCTGTCCTGCAGCCTTATGATATGGAAGTCGGAGCGGGAACATTCAGTCCACACACATTCTTAAGAGCGTTGGGACCTGACAGCTGGCAAGCGGCATATGTTCAGCCCTCCAGAAGACCTGCCGACGGGCGTTACGGTGAAAATCCGAACCGTGTCCAGAAGCATCATCAGTTTCAGGTAGTAATCAAGCCGTCGCCGAAGGATATTCAGGACGTCTACCTTAAAAGTTTAGAAGTCGTCGGGATTGATTATAAGCTGCATGACATCCGTTTCGTCGAGGATGACTGGGAAAGCCCAACTCTCGGCGCCGCGGGACTAGGCTGGGAGGTTTGGTGCGACGGAATGGAAATCACTCAGTTCACATATTTCCAACAGGTCGGAGGGATTAGTTGTAATCCCGTGATGGTTGAGCTGACCTACGGTCTTGAGCGACTTGCGATGTTCCTGCAGTCGGTGGACAATGTTTACGATCTCAATTGGAACGGAAAAGAAGGCACAGAAAAAATTTCCTATGGCGATGTTTGCATGCAGCAAGAGGTCGAGTTTTCAAAATATTCATTCGAATGCGCCGACGTCGAGCAGCTGAACCAGCATTTTATTGACGCCGAAAAAGAATGCCAAAAATTAGCAAGTCAGAAATTGGCTCTGCCGGCATACGATCAATGCATGAAAGCAAGCCATTTGTTCAATTTGATGGATGCGCGCGGAAGTTTAAGCGTCGCGGAGAGAGTCGACAGAATCGCCAGAGTGAGAGCGCTGGCAAAAGCATGTTGTGAAGCACAGGTGAGCCATGAGTAATTTTTTATTGGAAATTTTGGTTGAAGAAATTCCGGCAAGATTTCAGGCGGAAGCAATTACGGAATTCGAAAGATTTATGACAGCGGAGTTCGATAAGCAGAGGATATCGTATTCCGATGTGAAAAGTTTTATTTCTCCGAGGAGGATTGTTTTTTCTGCGGATTTGAGCAAACAAACTCAGGATTTTCAGGAGGAGAAAAAAGGACCGCAGGTTACAGCCCCAACTGAAGTGATCGAGAAATTCCTGAAAGCCAACGGTGTGACTCGTGAAAATTGTTTCGAAAAAACGATCGACAAGAAAACCTTCTTGTTCTTGGCGATTCATCATGCGTCAAAAAATACCGCTGATTGTTTGGCGGAAATCATCAAAAAGTCCATCTCGTCGCTGTCTTGGAAGAAGTCGATGCACTGGGGAAGTCATCAGATGCATTTCGTCCGCCCGATAAGAAATATTTTGGCGGTGTTCGGGGGAAAAGTTGTGGATTTCTCGTTCGACGAGATCGGACTGAAGTCAACAAACCAGACTGTTGGTCACAGATTCCTTGCTCCTGCAGCATTTTCTGTTCAAAATACAGAGGATTATCTCCGCAAGATGGAAGAAAATTTCGTTGTGGTTGATCGTGAACAACGTCGCCAAATCGTGCTGGATGAAATCAAATCCATCGAGAAAAATCACAGCATTTCGGTTATTGTTTCCGAAGATTTGATGAACGAGGTCATTGGACTAGTCGAATATCCTGTCGTACTGATGGGAAAGGTTCCGAGCAAATTCATGAAGCTGCCGGAGGAAGCAATCATCACACCTATGAAGGTCCACCAGAGATACTTTCCGACTCGATATAAGGACGGGAAACTGGCTCCGTATTTCGTTTTCGTCGCGAATAATTCAGCTGTTGACGACGGAAAGACGATCATCTCAGGAAATGAGCGAGTTCTAAACGCACGACTGGCAGATGCTCTGTTCTTCTTCGAAACGGATTTGCAAAAGCCGTTGGAAAACCATTTGGATTCTCTCAAAAAAATCACTTTCAACGTGAAATTAGGTTCGGTATTCGATCGAATTCAGCGAGTGACAAATCTATGCCGATTTGCGGTATCAGAGTTAAAGCATCAGAATTCTTTCATCAACGAAAACACAGAAAATCTGCTTGTTCGTATAGCGACTCTTGCAAAGTGTGATCTTTCTACGAGCATGGTCTATGAATTTACTGAATTACAAGGAATCATGGGAGCTCATTATGCTGGAATTCAGGGAGAGGATCCTGAAGTTTGTACGGCAATTCGTGAGCAATATTTGCAGGGAGATGAGTTGTCATCGCCGATCAGCGCTTTTTACTCGCTGGTGGACAAGATCGAACTGATTACAAGTTTCTTCGCGATCGGAAAGGAGCCGACAGGGTCAAAAGATCCATTTGCGCTGCGTCGTGCTGCGATTAGCCTCCTGAAGATAATCAAGAAATACGGCATCAAAGCAGATCTGGAGAAATTGAGCCGAAAAGCTTTTGAACAGTTGCCGGGGAGCGATCTAAATCCGAAAACAGTAGGGCGAGTTATCTCCTTTATCATGGAGCGTTTCAAGGTTCTGCTGAGGGATGGCGGCATCGATCATGACATTATTCTATCTCTGATTAATAACAGCCATGATGTATTGTTGATTTATCAATAGTCGG
>CADARG010000059.1 GCA_902790255.1 uncultured Pseudomonadota bacterium
ACTAAATGGCGAAAGTTTTGGTAACCGGCGGGGCGGGTTTTATCGGGTCTCATGTGGTGGAAAAGCTCCTCAGCAAAAACTATTCTGTATGTGTAATCGACAATTTATCCACTGGGAAGCGGGAAAATCTGCCGGAGTGCGCCAACTCAACGTTCTACAATCAGGACATTTGCGGGAACTCTTTAGAGGAAATTTTTGAAAAAGAAAAACCGGATTTCGTTATACATCTTGCGGCACAAGTTTCCGTCGGCAATTCCGTTTCCGATCCATATGATGATGCTCGGACTAACATTTTGGGATCGATCAACTTATTGGAATTATCAAAAACTTACAACGTGAAAAAATTTATTGCCGCTTCATCTGCCGCTGTTTACGGTATTCCGAAAAATCTTCCGATAGATGAAAATCATCCGACCGAACCTATTTCTCCTTACGGATTGTCCAAAATTACGATGGAAAGGTATATCAGACTTTCGGGTGTTCCGTATATTATTTTCAGATTTTCGAATGCCTACGGAGCACGGCAGTATTTGTCGAAAGAGAGCGGAGTTATCTCGATTTTCGATAAAATGATGAAAAATAACGAACAAGTTAGCATTTTCGGAGACGGCGCCCAAATAAGAGATTTTGTCTACGTAGGAGATATTGCGGAAATTTTTGAAAGAGCAATTGCATTCGACGTGAACAACGAAACCCTGAATTTCTCAACGAACAAAGGAATAACTGTCAATGAGTTGTTTCTCATGATGCGCGAGATCTACGGATACAAAAAAGCGCCGGTTTTCCTTCCGGAAAGAGAAGGCGAAATCAGGGACAGCATTTTATCTAATGATAAGGTCGTAAGACTTTTGAGATATGATAAATTCAAAACGCTATCCGAAGGATTGGAATGTTTAAAGAATTTATGAGTAAAGAATGAGCAATCCGAAAATTTCAATCATATGCCCTTCATACAATCATGAAAAGTATGTAGGGTATTTCATAGAAAGCGTACTCGCCCAGACGGTGCAAGATTTTGAGCTCATCATCGTCGATGATTGTTCGATAGACAACAATGTCAAAGAAATCGAAAAATTTCACGACAAACGAATAAAATTGATAAAACACGAGTACAATCAAGGAATAAATGCTTCTCTGACTGACGGAATTAACGAAGCATCTTCTGACATTATCTGCACGGTTGCTTCTGATGACATGCTCTATGAGGATTATATTGAGAGCATTTTAAATATTTTCAAATCAGAAGACGCAGATGTAATTTATGTATCTTTGGATTTATATGACGAATTTAATAAAAGACTGAATAAAAAGATAAGCGTTGAAAATAAACCCGGTTTCGAGATTTTGAGAGAGTCTTTCATCGGACAGAACCAAGTTCCAAGTCCGGGAATGGCGATAAAAAAATCAGCTGTTCTTCCTTTATTGCCTTTACCGAAGGGGTTATTTCAGTTTTCCGACTGGGATTTGCACAACAAGCTTCTATTCCACAATAAGGTATATTTAACCGATAAATGTTTGGTTAAGTACAGATTTTATCAAACCAGCACTTCAGCAAGATCAAATCGTGTGATTGCAAGGGAAGCGATGGAAACCGACGCCATGATGGATTATTTCCTGAAGATAAAAGATCCGGAAAATTTTAAGCAAATATTTTCAGGTTTATATGAACAATTCGGTGAACCAACCGCTAAAACCATACCCTATTTTTTGGCGCGAATCGCTTTAACATCCGAAATATACAGCAAACGACAGTGGGGTTATAAAGTTTTGATAAGATTTATAACAGACAGCGATAACCAAAAATTGCTGCACTCCTTATACGGCATTTGTTTTCGAGATATCGTTTCATTGGTTCCGTTGGAGTCAGATTGTAGCTGCGTGAATTACGTAAATAAAGTGAAAAAATACCGAAAGCTGTTTAAAGCGGCTCTCGTTGCATTGATAATTTCTCTTATCATTAATGTTATCGGGGTTGTGGGGTGTTGGTGAGATTTATTGCTAATGGTGGTTTAAAATAGGTACAGATGAAAGTTCTAACATGAAATCAATTCCAATATTTTTTTCGTTTGATAATAATTATGTAGAGCCAGCTGCGGTGGCTTTTTTTTCTCTGTTGAACAAAGCCAAAAAGGATGTATTCTACGAAATGTATGTGTTGCATTCCGACATTACAGAGGGGAAACAAAATCTTCTGTCAAACATTGTAAACAAACAAGGAAATGCAAGGCTGAGTTTCATCAATACAAATAACTTTTTATCTGAGTTTTGGGATAGTCAAAACTTTAATTTAGGTGCGGAGAGTTCAGTTTTTACAGTAGACACTGTTATTCGATGTTTTGGTGGAAGATTTTTCCCGCAATATGATAGAATTATTTATTCAGACGTGGATATTGTTGTTATTGACGACATTTCGGAAATTTATGACACCGATTTAAACGGAAAATACATAGCCGGAGTAAGAAATCCTTTTTCTAAATACTTAGAGTATGAGCTTTCTCATTTGAAGCCGGAACATTACGAAATGCTTCATGATAAATATATTGCCGGTGGCATTTGGGTCATGAATCTCAAAAAAATAAGAGAGGATAATCTTGAAAAAAGAATGATAGAAGTTATCCAAGATGAAACTATTTTAAAGCGTTGGAATGACCAAGATGTTATCAACATATCGTGCGAAGGAAAGGTTGGTTTTATTCCTCTAAATTATATTTCTTATCCTTATCTACTTGATTTTTTACGAGATCCCAAATTTGAAAGTGACTACACAAGAGAAGAATTATACGACTCGATAATAAATCCAAAAATAATTCATTTTGCCGCTTTTAAGCCATGGAATTCTAATCCGAATTACTCGAGATTATGGTGGACAATATTTGATTATTTAAATCTGAAGAAAACAAATATATTCAAGGAGTTAGCAACTAAAGATACAACATTACGAGAAAGACTTAAAACAAAGAAATATCGAAAGCTGTTTAAAGTTGCTCTTGCAGCGTTGGTAATTTCGCTTGTTATTAATTTTGTTAGTTTGGGAGGATATTGGTGAGTTTTTTGCTTAAATTCGGGATGTTAAGACAGTGAAAATCCTTGCATTAATGATTCAAGATCAAATCGGAGATAATGTAAATAATCGTATCTGTTTTTATGATTCTCTTGATAAAGAACTTACCGAAATGGGGCATGATGTATTGTGGCTGAATTTGATACAGTTTTATTATATTTCCGATAATCGATCTAAAAAGGAATGGATTAATTCTTGGATTAATAAGGTAAAAAAGTTTCAGCCGGATATCATTTTTACGTTTAATAATCAAATTTCTGAAGAGATCATAAAAGTAACCAACTGCCCGATTATTCTTTTCGAAGCGGATTTATCAGAGTTCTTTGCAAATACAGATCTTATAAAAAAATATAAAGATCGATATTATGCGGCGACATTTTTTGAACAAGGCAAGAAGCAATATATATCGTTAGGATTTCGTGATGATAGAATTATTCCTCTACACCCGGCAACTTCCGTAAAACGTGAGAATAAACCGAAAATTCACAATATTTCTTTCATTGGCAGTTCTTTTTGGGTAGATAATGAATACGTAAAAAAACAATTCCTTCCGTTTGAACGACATTCCTTTTATCAGATGTTTCGAAAATTCTGGGAATCTAACGATTACGACTATGAAAAGCTGGTAAACAGATATTTAGGAAAAAATAAACTGTCAGTTTTCGATCATTACCTTATTTTTGATAGTCGTTCATATATTCTTCAGTCTGTATTAGATCTGGGATTAAAGTTATACGGAGTTTACTGGGATAAGTCAGTGTCCCAACAATTGCTGCCGCTTGTGTGCGCTTTTGATAAAACTCCGATGTATTCGTTGCAGCACAATCAAGATGTATATAATTCTTCTAAGGTAAATCTCAGTATTTCTCACCCTCAGTGCAGAGGATATGCTCATCCTTGGAGGATATATGACATTATGGCGTCCGGAGGAGCGCTTGTTTCTTCGTTTTCTGAGGCATTAGCTGACAGAACTAAAGGATATGTAGATATTCCGATGTATCATTCGCCTTATGATGTTCGAGATTTGTGCAAAAAATTGTTGAAGGATACTCCTTTCAGACAGGAAGTAATATCGGCGTCCAATGAATTTATTGAGAAATTCGGAAGGTGGATTGATAATTTTAAAACAATTCAGGAATACACCGGAGTAAAGATAGCTGAACCGTCCAATGGTGAGGGATCTGCCAGCATAGAATATGATTTGATAACAGAATTCAATACAAATTCGCCGACTGTTTCAAGAGCTAAAAATATAAAGGCGCGGTATAAATCTTTCCTTTACGGTATTCTGTACGCTATCTCGAATTTGCCGGGGATTCACTCATTGCAGAGTGAAAAATATCGTAAAAAGATTTATAATGCGCTAGTTAAATACAATAAGTTACTGCATAAAAAAGGAACCAACCCATGATCAAATTCCTAGATTTACAAAAGATAAACAATAGGTTTCGCAGAGAGATCGATAGTCGCATTGGCGCCATTTTAGACAAGGGTTTCTACATTCTCGGAGATGAGGTAGCGACTTTCGAGCAAAATTTCGCGCAGTTTTGCGGAGTCAAGCACTGTATCGGGTGCGCGAACGGCCTGGATGCTCTCAATCTCATCATAAAAGCCTATGGATTCGGCAAGGGCGATGAGATCATTGTTCCGGCGAATACATACATTGCGTCGATATTGGCGATTTCCGAAAATGGATGCACTCCTGTTCTCGTCGAACCGAATTTTACCACCTACAACATCGATCCGGATTTGATCGAAGAAAAAATCACGGAACGCACGAAGGCGATTATGGTTGTTCATTTGTACGGTCAAGCTGTTCAAATGGAGAAAATTTGGGATTTAGCGAAAAAGCATAATCTGAAAATCATTGAAGATGCGGCGCAAGCTCACGGAGCTTATTATCAAGGACGCAGAACGGGAAATTTGGGAGACGCTGCGGGGTTTTCGTTTTATCCGGGGAAAAATCTCGGCTGTTTAGGGGACGGCGGAGCTGTTACCACGAACGATGATGAACTTGCCTCCAAAATCCGTGCCATAGCCAATTACGGCAGCGACAGAAAATATCATCATATTTACAAAGGAATAAATTCGAGATTGGACGAAATTCAAGCTGCGATTTTGGATGTAAAACTTCCGCATCTTGATGCTGATAACGAAAGACGTCGGCAGATTGCTGAATATTATCGCGAAAATATCAAAAATCCGGAAATCATTCTGCCGAAAATCTACGATGAAAAATCTCATGTATGGCATATCTTCGCGGTAAGAACGAAAAACCGCGATGCGTTAAAACAGTATCTGGAACAAAACGAGATACAGACGAATATTCATTACCCTACGCCTCCGCACAAACAAGGTACGTACGAAGAATGGAACGACATGTCGTTTCCGATCAGCGAAGAAATTCATCGGACGGAATTATCGCTGCCGATGTCTCCGGTTATGACGGATGAAGAAGTGGGGCGAGTGAAGGATGTAATAAATACCTACAAATAACTCCAAAAGTGTTCGATTGGGTTCAAATCTGGAGAATATGGAGGCTGATACGAGGCAGTAATCGACATTTTATATTACATCTTTTTATATATTCTTATTTGAAGATTAGTTGTTTCGTCCCACATTGTAGGGATGGAGAATACAAGTTAGAATCGAAAGAAAAGGAGGAATTATGGGACAAGTATTACACGGTTGCGCCCGCAC
>CADARG010000060.1 GCA_902790255.1 uncultured Pseudomonadota bacterium
GGAAGTTTGTCGCAAAGATGCGATAGAATTCCGAGTAAAGTTGCGGATTTGTCGGGGTGATCAAGCTGTAAATCTTCACCAAGTTCGATGTTGCAAATCGCTAATAATGGAGTCAAATTGAGCAATTCGCCGAGCTGAATCAGCGTCCGAGTTCGTGCTTTTCTTTTGCTGTTTTCTTGCTTTTTCATTTTGTGCTGAAGTGCGGCTTTTTGAGCCAACAATCTATTGATTTTGATTTTAGTTTTCGTTATCGAGTTGGTCATTTTTTGATTTTTATTCAGATTGATCTCTTTCCAAAAGCTCATCAAAAGCAGTTTCAACGCATTCTAAAATTTTCGATTTCTCGATATCAAACAAATTTTTCTTAAGAATGATTTTGGAAATTTGCTTAGATAGATCTTTCACAAAATCATCTTCCAATTTTTTCTGCAAAACTTTTAAATCCGCAATTTTTTGATTTATCTGCTGAAGCTTTTTAGCGTTTTTCATGAGACCTCCATAATGCAATTTTCATACAAGAATTTAAAAATATTATCTGCGATTTTTGAATCATAAAAATCAATCATTAGCGCATTAAATTGAGTAATATCTTTCGTTTTGATGTTAAAAATCCCGATACCTTCATTAAGCAAAATGCCATTGGAAATTATACGCGATGTTCTCTTATTTCCATCCCAAAAAAATTGATTTAAACATCCCCAAAGAAATATAGAAATAGCTTTTTTGATAGGATCACCAATTTCTAAAATCTTTTTTATTTCGTTTTCGAATATTGAATCCAAATCTTCAAAATTTGGAGCCGTATACGATGTAGTTCCGGCAATAGACACTTGTCCAGTTCGAAATGATCCTACAGAAAGAGCCTCCTCTCGTGCTATAGCAGAATTGATTGAAACGAAAATCTCTTTGTTTGGAATAAATTTATTTTTTTGAAGAAATTCAAAAAGTAGTGACCAAGCATTTTGAATGTTCAGCACTTGTTCCACATCGCGAACTTTGTGACCACCAACAGTAATTCCATCGATTAAAGTTTTTACTTCGGGAAAAGTCAGAGGATTGTTTTCTAGTTGCGCTGTATCAAAAACATACTCAGGAAGCATTCGTTTTGCCTGCATAATCGCAAGAGATTTATTTCGCTTATACGATCGATTTTCGATTTCATAACCACAATCAAACAGCATAATTCCACCGCAATCTAACGAGAAAATTGTATCATAAATTGATAATAATAGAAAGCAGAAGGAAAGAAAGAATAAATCATCTGCAGTCACGAACATAATGGAATTATGAGAGTGCGCACTTATGCACACATTGAATTTGATAATTCAACTGTGCTAGTATAAGCCTACGGCGTAGGTATAGATTGGGTGGTTTTGTGGCGATATATCATCTACATGCAGGCTTTGTGAGCAGAAGTACGGGACGCAGTTCCGTACAGTCTGCCGCCTATATCTGCGGCGAAAAGTTATATGAAAAACGCCGAGAGAAAATTGCCGATTTCAGTAAAAAAGCAGAAGAAGTTGCAGTAACAAATACGCTGTTTCCTGAAAACAGTAAATATCGAGATATTTGCGTTTGGAATGCAATTGAAAATTTCGAAGATCGCTACGCGGAAGAACATTTCAAAACGGAACAAACGCGAGAAAATTACAAATCGTCGGCGCAAACTGCGAGCACAATTGTGGTTGCGTTGCCAAATGAATTATCGGTAGAAACGAACAAGGAACTTTTGGAAGAATTTATCAATACGCGGTTTACATCACGAGGACTAATTACGACCTATGCGATTCATCAAAAGGAAGGAAATTTGCATGCGCATTTGATTACGACTCGACGCGCGATTGATGAAAACGGGGAATTTCAAAAACGCAAGGATCGCGAAATTTGCACCAAAAGCGCGATTTTAGAAAATCGAAAATTGTGGGCTGATCTTGCGAACAAATTTTTGGAAAGAGAAGGTTTCAGCGAAAGGATAAACGAGAAAAGTTTTGCGGATTTGGGGATCAATTTAGAAGCGACAAAGCACCGCGGGTGGTATGCCGACATCGTTGGAACAGACAGCCGAATCGCTCAGGAAAATTTGGAGATTTTCAAAGAAAATGAAAAAGCGATTTTGGCGAATCCGAGCATAATTTTGGATTATCTGAACGAAAAAAAAGCGGTTTTCACGCAGAAAGATATTTTGCGGGAATTGAACAAAAGAGTGTTCGACGAAACGAAGATTGAGGGCATTTTTGAGAAAGTTTTGGCAGGCGCGAAATATGTCGGAGAGAACGCGAAGGGCGAGTTTGTTTACACGGGCGAGAGGTATCAAAAGTTAGAGTCAGAAGTTCTGAATCAGTTTGAAAAAATCGCGAATCAATCCGCGCAAACTCACTGTGGCAGTGAGGTGATCGAGCGAGTTTTGAACAAGTATGATTACCTGAACGAAGAGCAAAGAAATGCGGTAAAAACTCTGACATCTGATCGAAATTTGAGCGTTTTGATCGGAAAGGCAGGGGCGGGAAAGACCACCACGATGAAAGCTGTTGCCGAGATTTATAAGGACAGCGGAGCGCGCGTGATCGGTATGAGTTTGTCGGCAGTAGCCTCTGAAAATCTGGGGCGCGAGGCGAAAATTGAGAGCGGAACGATCGCGAGTTGGATGCATCAGAGGCGATTGTTTGAGGAGGCGCGCGAAAAGTTTTTGTCCTTTAATGAGATTCTGTCGGAAGGAATGCTGAAACAGCTGGATTGGTATGCGCAGCTGAAGAATTTCGAGAAAGCCGATTTAAAATCCAGCGACGTAATTATTGTCGACGAAGCAGGGATGGTCGGCACTCACGATTGGCACGACATCCTTGAATTTTCAAGCAAAACTGGTGCGAAAATTATTGCGATCGGAGACGATAACCAGATCAAGCCGATCAGCAGCGGCGACTGTTTCCGAGCAGCTCTCAACAATCTAAATGACGTCGGGCATCTGGATGAAATCCGCCGACAAAATTCTGATTGGCAGAAGGAAGCGAGCGTTGAATTTTCGAAATTGAACACCGCGAACGCGTTGTCGATTTACGAACATCACGGAAAAATTCACGAGATGTCGGACGCGAAACAGATCGCGGAAAAGTTCCTGGAAATCGAGAAAATCGGCTCTGCGGCAGTGCTTTGCGCGACAAGAAAAGAATGCGCGGAAATTAATTCGGAAATTCGAAATTTAAAAATATCAAACGGCGAATTTGTTGAAAATTTGTTCAAAATCGGCGAGAAATCTTTCGCGAAAAACGAGCAAATCATCTTCACGCAAAACAACAAAAATTTCGGAGTGAAAAACGGAGAAACGGCGACAGTCGAAAAATTTGAAAACGGAATTCTGACTGTGAAATCAGGCGAGTCTGGCGAGCTTGAAAAGCAAATCGACACAAAATCTTACGACAAAATCGACTATGCCTATGCGATCACAATCACGAAATCCCAGGGAAAAACCTACGACAACACTATAGTCGTCGCGAACCCGATCATGGACTCGAAAAATACCTATGTTGCAATGACTCGGCACCGCGAAAATGTCGATCTTTTCTACAGAAACTCTGATTTTAAGGACGTGAAATCTTTGATGTCGGGCTTGTCGAAATATCATCAAAAGGATTTAGTTCAGGATTTTTCGGGCGGGAACAATCAATATCGCGAGCGAGTTCAAGAATATACAGAGTTGTCGCTGGAAAGAATTTCGGTTTTGAAGGACATCAACAAAGGCGAAGCGACTTGGGAAGATTACTCAAAAATCAACGAAAGAAGAACTGAACTTGGGAAAAAAATTGCGCAAGATTATTCCAACCACAAGCTTTATTTAGAACAACAAGGCCTGACTCTGGAAAAGCTGGAAATTCAGTGCAAGCTGAAGGATCGTCCGCTGAGCAACCTCGAGCTTGAGGCGAAAAATCGAGTTGAAAATTATGTTCAAATCTCGAAGAAATCTCAGCAGGAATTCCTTGAAAAAATCGATGGAATGGCGAGGGAAATTGAAAAGGGGCAGTACTATAAATCTTTACCAGAAGTTATAGATCATTCTCGTAAGAAGTTGGGAATGGATTTAATTCAAATGAATTCGGAAGCGCACGCCAGAAGGCACGGTTATGGATTCCAAATCAACCATACAATGGTCAAAGATTACATGAAGCACTGCAAACTGGATGTTCCGTTTAATTATAGAATCGCCGAACACGCGAGCATGATTGCGGACAAGTATCAAACCGATAGCAAAGAACCGATCAGCGCGGAAATAGCGAACGATTGTATCAAGCAAGCTCTGTGTTACGAGGTACTGAAAGAATCGAACAAAGAGTTAAAAACTCCGTGGACAGAGGAACAACTGCAAAATAAAGCCTCCGCGCTGTCGCAGCATATCAAAGAAGAAAATATTTCGGTCTTAAACGACAAAAACCTGATACAAGAGGCATTATTTAAGATCGACGCTAATTCTCAGAACTCGCAAGAAACGCAAAATGTCGATTTGAAGCAAATGTATGTTGATCGAGATCTCGAAAAACAGTTACAAACAGAACTTTCCAGGTCGATTGATACGGGGTTAGAGAGATGAATTCGAGAAATTTCTAAAAATATTTAAGGTAGATGGGAATTAAAACAAATCGCTATGTGTGCCCGTTCTGATAAGGTATACAGAATTTTCGTCAATTCTATAGATTAACAACCAATCAGGCTCTATATGACATTCTCTTACATCTTTGTATTTCTTTGAAGTCGTAAGGGGGTGGTCTCTGTATTTTTCTGGCAATTTATCTCCAGCACACAGAATATCAAGTATTGCAGAAAGTTTCTGTGGCTTGCGACCGCGTCGGACAGCTAGTTTGTAATCTTTTTTGAATTGATTTGTAGGAGTTAATTTAAGCATTTAATTCTTCCATCAATTCGTCTACGGAATCAAAAGACTTATTTGTTTTAGTGTATGATTCTTCTATAGCTCTCAGCGTAATTTGATTCGGTTGTTTTAAAGTTATATCAAAAGGTAATCCTTGATGTTGAATGGACTGTCGCAGGAACAAATTTATAGCTGTAGACATATCCAATCCCAGGTTTGAAAACAAGTGTTGTGCCTGCATTTTTACATCGCGATCAGTTCGTATAGTCATACTCGTTTTTGCTGTCATTTTCCTATTCTCCATCTCAATACAACAGCCTCATTATATAAGTATTTAATGCAATTGTCAATACAAATGCATTACTTTGTAATTAAAATAACTATTTGGAACAAAAGAACGATTGCAAACTCTGCAGCATCAGTGATACAGTCGAAGCATTGTAACATTAGAATTAATTCACAAAGTTGCGGAATGCTGCGGACTATCTCAAAAAGATGTCGGAAGTTGCTTGAATTCGATAATTGAGACAATTCAGAAGGAGTTACAGAACGGCGGAGATGTTGTAATTCCGGGATTTGGAGCGCTTTCAGTAGCTACAAGATCAGCACGGCAGGCACGCAACTTTCAGACGGGAAAGATGATGCAAATTCCAGCTGCGAAAGTCGTGAAATTTAAGGTTGGAAAAACACTGAAAGATGCTGTAAAGTAAGGTTTCATTTAAGAAAACTAATAAATTGCTCCGTCGCAATGGCGGAGTTTTTCATATCCTGTGCACCGCCGGCTCATCTGGCGGTTTTCTAAATTGCGCAGATTTCAGTTCTTTAAGATTTTTCTTTTTCGCAATGATTTTTTTAGGCTTAATCTTCGTATGCGTCTTTGCGATGCGCGACTTTCACGACCAAAACAGTTAACCTATCATCATCAATTTTGCAGATAATCCTGAAATTGCCTGTCCGGTATCTCCAAAAACCTCCGAAATTTCCAGTCAAAGATTTTCCCAACAGTCTCGGATTATCTATTTTCGCAAGCACTCCCGCGATATAAGACAGTATCCGTTTTCGAGATGTTGAATCCATTTTTTTTAAAGTTTTCCTGACAATATCAGAAATTTCAATCTTATAACTCACTCTTGAACTCGTCTAACACTTCATCTAAAGAATAAGTCTTGCGCATTTTTTTCATAGCTTTTACCGCAGCAAAATAATCTAATTTATCTTCGATGTACTGAGCAAGAGCCTCTCTAATTAGAGTAGATTTGGATTTCTGCGTAATATTAGCAATATCTTCCAAGGACTTCTCCATATTTTTATCAAGTCTTATCGACAGCATGATAACCTCCACTTATGTAATACAATTGTAGTACATAAAAGAAAATTTGTCAAATGTCGGTCTTTTTAAATTTTGCAGATTGCATCTTTCTCGTAATATTTAAAGATGTTATCGTTCAGATTTTCTTCTGAAATAGCAGGATAATTAGTATTAGTATAGCGATTTTTGGCGAACACAATGTCCATAATCGAGGTCTCGCCGAAAAGCTCTGCGACTTGAGAATCATTGCTGTTCAGAGACAGATAAGAGCCATCAAATCGGATATGGAATTCATTGAAACTGGAGTTTAACATGATGGTTTTAGCGCGTTTAATACTGTGACTGTTTTTCTGTTTTACTATACATAAAAAGTCAGATGGAGCAGTTTCTAAGATAAATTTACTGAGTTTGGGAGAAGCGTTTTGAATCCAAACCACTCCTGTATTTTCAGATAATGCTAAATTTTTAGATTTAGTTTTGATAACAGAAAGATAATCAAAATCTTTAGCGATAGCTGATCGGATTGGATCTAAGTCACTAGGAAAAGGGTTAAGTGTTCAGTCCCACATTGTAGGGAGCAGGACTAATTCTAAACAATTTTGGTTCAGATTTCCATTCCTTAATGATAAACTCCCACGGAGTTAAGCCGTTCAGGGATT
>CADARG010000061.1 GCA_902790255.1 uncultured Pseudomonadota bacterium
TTCTTCTTTGCTTAATTTTATCCTTGCCATTGTAAATACCTCCTCATATTTATATTTAAATACAACCTACGGTATTTATACAATCTTTTTTACGGTCTCGAAAAATTTTCAGGATTCGTCGGATAAAGTTTCTCCTAGTTGACATTTCTCTTTATGTGTTTGCCAGATTTTTTTACGTGTTTCAAGATTGGCATTTAGCAATTGTTTAGCCAAAGGGCGAGGTATTTGAAAATGCATATAGTCGATAGGGCGTCTCCATTTGCCACCCCAGATGTTAAATCCGTGTTTTTTGAATATTTTTACGATTTCCAGAGTTATCATTCCTTTTCGTATGATTCCTCTGTTTAAAAATCTATCGTCCGATTCTTCCAATTGTATTACTGTCTTCAATATAGCTTTTATTTCATTTTTCGGAATTTTTATTGCTTTCAATTCTTTTGTTATTATTTCTATATCTTCCAATCTGTCTTTTTTTCTATTTGGAATCATTTTTCCTTCGACAACATCATAATATGGATTTATCAAGTAGTTTACATCGATTGCCGCAGCATATGCGTGTAAAGAAATCTTTTTTTTATTAACGGTTGTTTTGGGAGCATAGCAAGATAATGTATATATGGGAAATTTCATTTCTTTTAGCTCCTTAAATATCTCAACGACGTCATTTGCCATTACATCTAAGACTCTTATAGAGATACTTTTTTCTTCACCGTTGAAAGATAAACATTTTACTTCAATGAGTTTTGTTTTGTCTTTTACAAGTGAGTCTGTCTCTGATACTACATATTGGCTTGAAAGGTCAGATTTTATTCGGGATTTATTTTCAGAGTTTTTAAAAAAATATAGTCCAACCAATATTAAAGAAGCGAAGGTCAAGCCCGATATTACACTTTTTTTGGATATCATTTGCCTTTTCTCCTACAATTTCTTTCACTAAACCAGTCATAACGATGCCGTTATTTTAAAGTTTTCCCAACCTCCCTGATATGTTCGGCAAGTTTCGCAAGATCGGGATTGGGACCGTGGTATTCGTGAGATGAAACATATCCCTCATAATGATCAAAGTATTTATTATAGTCGGTATGGATCGGCTTCCATTCGCCTTTTGTTTTATGCAATGGAAATAATTTCGCATGGACGTGATTAATACCGAATCCCTCGTAGATGATGGCAGTACGTCCGACATCGTCGAAGGAAGCGTCCAAAAGTCTACCGACAATCGCTGATTTTATAGTGAGTTTTGCTAATTCATCATCCGGCATATGAAAAGCGTAGCTGTCGAAATGTTTTTTTGGAATTACCACTGACGCTCCGAGAGTATTCGGATAAATCGATAGAAAAGCCAGATGCTCTTCGTCCTCCCAAATTTTGTGGATCGGACTTTCTCCTCTTACAATTTTGCAAAACAAACAATCTTCCATATTTTTCTCCATTTCAAATCATTATGGTATATTGTCCGGGCATGTTGACTTTAATCACTCCTCCAAACGCGCACATTAGTATTGAATTGTCCGCCAAAACAGATCCAGTGATTCCAACTATGTTTGGTTTTGTCGGGATCCAAGGACCCGTAGGGGTAGGGATGCATGGTCCGGGAGTGAGTACCCCGAATGCTGCAGCAGTAAGTGCTGCAGTTGATGGATTCAAAAGACTTTTACAAACACCAAACGGAGCGATATTTAAAAAAGGGACACAATCCAGACAGGTGGCCATCGGACCGGTTGGTCCAAAGAGATTTTTTGGTATAACTATTAGCGGAGTTGGTGTTAATCCCATCGGACAACTGAGTAAAGCTCCGTTGCAGCAACAAAATCCCATTATGCCTCCTTGCTTGAAGTTAAATTTCCGTTTTCGTCGTAGGTTTCTGTATACCCAACAGGTTTGCCATTTTCGTAATTTGTAATTTCGAGTATAGCCCCTGAGTGATAGTATCGAGTAACGCTCCCATCGAGTTTGTTGTTTTTATAAAATGACTTCTCCTGAACTACGCCGTCAGAGTAATAGATATAGCAATCTCCTTCCATTTGTCCTTTGACGTAAGTTGCCTCGCGAATAATTCTTCCTGCCTCGTCGAATGAAACAAAAAGGCCATCAATTACGCCGTTTTTAAATGTTGTTTCAGCGGATTTTATTCCATTATTAAACAAAGTCGCTGGTCCATCCAGTGTTCCATTTTGAAATTCAGCATACATTAAGGGTGTTCCATCCTGGTAGAATTCAGCAGGACCCGATAACTTATTATTTTTATAGTTCAGTTTCTGAGCGACCTGTTCGTTCTCATCATAAATGACCATCGGGCCGTGCATTTGATAGCCTTTCATCGAACAGGTTCTCATTAATTTTCCATCGGGAGATCTAATCTCTTCTATTTTGACCTCATTCTTTGCGTTTACCCTATCTGATTCGATTGTTTCTAGATTATCCAAATGAAATCATCCCTCCTCCGATAGTTAGCATTGGCGCGCGGAAACTGGATACACCTTTTCCGTTTATTTGGACGGCCATACCAGTTATATTTGTTAGCGCCATACCTTCGACTTTGAGCATTCCTGTAGATTTTATATTCATAAGTCCGGTAGATTTAATTGTCATTTTCCCAGATTTACATGTAAACCCTCCGGATTGAAATTTTGCTGTAGCATTTGTTTTAACTGTGAGACTTCCTTTGGCCTGGGCTTTCATTGAACTACCTGATTTGAGAGACAATTCTTTTCCCGCTTCTATGGAAATATTTTTATCAGCTTTTATTTTTAAATTACCAGAGATTTTTATAGTACAATCACCTTTTATCTCAACTGTTTGGTTGCCCTTTTGAAGTTTTATGGAACTATTCCCTTTTTTTAGAACAATTTCACTATTTCCATCATCTAACTTAATGGTACTGTTTCCCTTTTTCATTGTGATGGAGCTGTTTCCTTCATCCAGCTGGATAGTACTGTTGCCTTTTTTAATCGTATAGGAGGAATTTCCCTCTTTCAGTAATACAGATGAATTACCTTTCACCAGTTCCAGCGAATAGTCGGCCTTTTTCTTGTCATCTTTTGCGTGTAATTTGACAGAACGAGAACCTTTCAGGATATCTAATTTGTCGTTGTCTTCCTCGATTGTGGTCTCTCTTGAATTGACTATGTCAGTTTTCATATCTTTTTGAGCGTGAATAAAAATTTCTTCTTTTTCTTTCTCGTCATTAAATCGAATTTCGTTAAATCCTTTATCGTCAGTAAAGGTAACAGTCTTTGTTGTTGATATTTTATCTTGAGATTCAGAATAAGGAGGCATGAATTGATCATTATAAACACATCCTACAACGAGTGGTTTATCAGGATCTCCTTCTAAAAATGAAACCACGACTTCTTGTCCAACTCTCGGTATGTAGACTGATCCCCAATTACTTCCGGACATCAGTTGAGCGACTCTAATCCAGCAAGAGCTGTCATTTGTATCTTTTGATTTTCCTTTTTGATCCCAATGAAAATGAACCTTGATACAGCAATATTTATCGCGATAAATCTCTTGCCCGGAAGGACAAACTACCACGGCAGTTTGATTTCCGTAAATTTTCGGTTTGTGTGTTTTCCTTGGAGGTCTGAATTCAGTGCCTTTTGGCAATGCTACAAAACTATTTCGATAAACAAATCCATTTTTTTCTGTGCGGTCGAATATATGTTCAACTTTATACAAGACATAAGACTTATTAAAGCTTTCAGCATGATGCAAAGTAAGTTCAAATGTCGTGCCGGGAGAAAAATCAGGGATAGTAGAATCTCCTTGCAACATCATGTGTTTACATTCAATTTCCTGAATTCTTAGTTTTGATAATTTTTCTCCTTCAGTCGCTTGAGAGAATCCACCGGGATATTCGTAAAAAAAAGTGCGACCTTTTTCCCATTTTGTTTCTAGTTTACTGAATAGTTTAGCTTGAGAATTTTCATAGTTGTAGTCTGCTAAAGAATATCCACCGACGTTCATAAAAGTATTTTTACTTGTATTAAAGATTTTTCCAAGAGGGCAGATTTCATGATTACTTTTAATAAATTCAGCATTTTGTTTAAGTTTCTGGTTTGTGTCCATACTATCTCTGATTACAAGAGTATGCTTGTTTTTTTCATGTTTAAAATAATAAAAAATCCCCTCATCTTCCATAAGTCGAGAAATGAAATTAAAAGAGCTTTCATTGTATTGTACGCAATAAGTACGATTATTGTTGCCGCATTTCGATTCTAAGGCTTCTATTTTATATTCGCTAAGTACGTTTTTTATTATTTCCATTGTGGATTTTTTTTGAAATATTCTACAATTTCTGTCTAAGGATAGTAGCCACAATTTCGGACGCATCGTGAAGAAATACTCAGTGTGATAGATGTCTTCTTTTAGCGATGTTGTTCCTTGTGAAAATTGAGATATTATGCCATTGATAAATCTTTCATGTTTTTCTGATTTAAAGTGGATGGTGACATTTGATCCAAGAATTTTTTCAGCATTTATCTCTCTGTTAGCAGAAGAAAAACTTACTTGAAATTCAAATAATTCGGATATAGCTTCCGAGCCTCTTATATGGTTGATAATTACATCTTCTTTCAGTTCGGATATGGATAATTCAACGAACAGCTCCTTTTGAGATTGCAGAAAATCCACCATTTCCTCCTTTCTTGATAAAATAACACAAAATTGGTTAAAAATATCAATCAATTTTAACAAAATTTATGATTATTTACTTTTTTATAACTTTCTTTGGGTTATAATCGAAAAAATTTATGGAGGAAATATTGAATAATTTCTCAAACAATTACTCTTCACAGCGTGCTTTCATCAAGGAACCGATGAATGAGGAAACTAGTTACTCGACATCAAATCATTCGTTTATTAAGAGTTTAGCGAGCAACAAGCTGATTTCGTTTTGTATAGTTTTATCTTTGATTGTGTTTTTCGGAGTTATTTTAGCGGAGAAGAATAAGGTTTTTTCTGGACTTATTCCAACAT
>CADARG010000062.1 GCA_902790255.1 uncultured Pseudomonadota bacterium
CGGATTCGTGTCTTCAAGAAAGCTGACGAAGACTGGGCACGTTTTGTAGAAGCCAACAGGCGGAATCCGAATTATGAACACGACTATGACCTCATTTTCGGACCTGTGGCAAATGATCAGGTCTATGCAAGTTTCGCACTGTACGAAAGCGATCTGATCGACTTCGCCGAGCTGATCAACCGCCTGAAAGTCCGAAAACTGACCGATCAGGTCCTGTTTCACACGGAGAAAGCACTGTCTCTCCTGAAATACGCAGGAAGCGAGGTGGTTCAATGCCCGCTCAAATAACACAGAAAAACGTTCGTCTGCTGATTCCCGGTAAGGCGGCCGGAGTTGCCGTCCTGATGTCGGAGAAACGATCCATATCGCCCAAGGCAGCGCTTCTGGCGTTTTACCGTTCGAAAACCTATCGCGAACTTGAAGGAGAATCATCCAAATACTGGCATTACAGCCCGGAACAGCTTTATGTCTTCGGCGGACTTTCCCGTCATGCTGTAAAACATGGACCGGGGCGAAGCGCTCTGCTCCCGTTCCGGAAAGAGATCCTTTCCCTGTGGCGAAAAAGGAAAAGCGCACGAGCAATCGCGGACGAACTGACAAAACACGGCATCTATACCACGCCTCAAAACGTGTGGAAGTTCATCAAACGACATGATATTGATTGAAATTCTCAGATTGGGATTGACTATTTTACTTGCCAAAAAGGACAGACAATGGAAATACCCCCCCAAAAACAATATACACCCAAACAATACATCGTTTGCTATCTTGATTTCCTCGGTATCCGGGAAAAGCTTTTTTCAAATATGGATTATCACTGTTCTGAAATAACTCCAGAACAGCAAACTACTATTAATCGTTTTTCGGAATTGATTTCTAACTCTTTGGATATACTTGATTTTGCAATAAAACTGTTTTCTAATCCTTCTTATGATTTAATTGAAAAGTTTTGTCCGTCTTCACTACAGGAGACAATAACAGAAGATTGCAAGAAAGAGGTGCTTCAAAGACTACAAGGGGTTAAATATTCAATACAGTTTTTTTCAGATTCGCTGTTAATATACCTTCCTTATGACAATAACAATCGTTATGAATACATGGACTCGTTTTCTTTTTTGTTTAGCCTTTATTCGAACATGTTTTTGTCAACGGTAGATCAAGGAATTCTAATCCGAGGTGCTCTGACAATAGGAACGGCTTGGGAAATTCGAAGCAATTATCTATTTGGACCAGCTGTGCATGAAGCATATCTTTTGGAATCAACAGTTGCAAAGCATCCAAGAATAGTCCTTTCCCCGTCCTTGATTCAACTAATAGAAAAAACGAAACAAGATGCAAAAAGGAATAATCGAGCGATAGATGAATCCTTGCTTAGTACAGCAATAGTTTCTGATTACGATGGAGTATCGATGCTAAACTATTTGTCTATTAGCAATTTTTCTCTTTCTCGTAATCTTTTAGATATAAAAAGCTATATTTCTATGATTGTCAAAGTTTTTGATGCAATAAAAAAGAATTATATTTCCTATTATATTCACAAAGTAACAATTTCAACAGAAAAGCTTTCTCACGAAGCAGAACTCGCACGTCGGTATTATGCCATGCTTTTGTTTTTTAAGCGTAATGAAAAACCCATTAATGACTACCTTTCATCAATTGGGGAAAGTCCTGTATGTTTTGATTTCGATTTGCTCTAACCCTCTACCCGCGCCCAATCGTCTTTCCAGCCAGTTTTCCCGCTGACGTCCTGCTCGGAGCCTGCCGGACAGGGGAAGTCGAGATTTGAGATTAATTGTTGAAGAAGGCCGAGATCATTCCGCACCCAATCGTTCGATAGTGACTTCTGCCTATTACACACCCTGTTCCGTCGTTCATTGAATCCTCGGCAAAAACTCATCACCACCCCCCTGTTTGCAGGCTTTTCTTTTTCCGAATTTGGTAAAAAGCATGTATACAGTATTCTCAAGACGCTGCTCATTTTGCTACAATCTTTAGTTGAGTCACAAATGAACAAAAGTCATATTTTTTTCGCTACAATAGTTCCCAAAAACATGAAGAGTGTAGTAAGCCTCATTTTGAATGCCGATCTCTTGCTCGTTTTCATCGGGCGACGAAAAAAACTCAACAAGGTTATTAGCTTCAAGGAGATAAAAATGCTTCCAAAAGTCATCGTTAACGTATGGTTTAAATAAATTATATTTTGTTACCCAATATCCACAACTGTCCCTTGAATGTTCAACAAGGTGGTTGTGTAATATAATAAAGAGATCTCGAAATGCGATGCGCGATTCAATAGGAAGCTTTTCAATTTTAACAATAAGTCCATTAAACGCATCTATAATTGTTTCCTCTTCTTTTTTTTCTTGAAGGAATAATAAAAAGTCTTTTTTGTTCTCATCAGATAGTTGGGCATTTCCCGGTATTTCTATTGAGTGTATATTAACTGATTTTTCCAAATAATCTTGTTCGTTTCTTGAACTAAAAAATTCCTGTACAGCCTCAAACCCATCCTCAAATATCTGGTGAACAGCTTGGACATCTTTATCATTTAAAATAACTATTCTTTGTAATAGGGTATGAATATCAATTATTCCATTGGGAACATCATCTGTTTTTTCAAGATTGAATATTAAATTGTCAGGAATAGATATATCTTTGTGATAGTTCTTCTTTTTATTTATCATAAAAACAACGAAGTTTACTCTTTCTTTACTTGAAAAAACAAGTCCATCTTTAACAATGTCGCTTGCTTTTTGTATGGATTCTATTATTTTCTCTGAATCGTTTCTTGATGTTATCTGAACAATGATTTTTTGTTTTTTATCAACCAAATCTATTCCCTTGTAATTTGGTTTGTCTTTATTTGTGTTTTCTAATTGTAAACCATAGGTGGCACTCAATATTTGGCTAAAAAAATCCTCACATACTTTATTCAAATCAGTCAAACCTAGTTCTGTTCTAAACTCAACCGTTTGTTGAAGAGATGCCAAACAGTCAATAATTTCTCCTATATAACGTCCTCGCTTAAGCATTTTTCACTCCTGTTGTTATGGTATAAGTAAATTTGACTAATCATAACCATAATATACAACCTTGGTAAACATATTGCAAATCGAATTGGGCATCTGAAGCTTTTTTTTCCAAAAAACATTACCATAATCATTGAGGAAGCAAAGGTTTCCCTCGCAAATCAGGCGGATTCTCCATTTGTGTTCAAAAAAAGGAGAGGTCGCTTCCTCTCTAAAGCAGATTAATTCCACGAAGGTTGGGTCCGAGAAAACTTCCGGAAAGCGCAGGATGAGGGATTACTTTTTATTATACCACGGCCCAGGCAAAAAAAACAAGCGGGAAATGTCGGAAATGCATGGGAAAGGCCGAAGATAGTTTCCTTCCCGTCTTTTTTTCTCGTTCTTCACTTGAAATAAAACATTTTTTGTTGTTGATTATATCCCCCCCCATCTCTCAACCAACCAAAGAAAGGAATTGGGAAAATGAAGAAGAAGTTTGATCATGCAACAGTTGAACGTGTCCTTGCCGCTCGGCAGGAAGGCAAAACCCTGAAGGAGATCTCTTCTGAAACCGGTGTCTGCTTGACACTCGTCAAAAAGTGGCTGAAAGAGGCTGCCGCAAAAAATGACGAAGGGATCCAGATTCGCAGGTGCTACACACAGGCGGAACGGAAAAAGATTTTGGCAGAATATGCCGAGAATCATTCCCCAAAGAAGATATGTGCAAAATATCATATCGTGAAAAGTACGTTGTTCCGCTGGAAGAGGCAAAAAAAGGTAATCGCTACCAGTCAAGCCGGAGCAGTATATACCGCTGGAAAACTCCACAAAATGAAACGGGAGCTCAGTTCATTGCAAAGGACGAACGAGATTATTCGCAAATGCCGCTGTACTGCTTCTGCTACCAACGAGGAAAAAGTCGAAGAAGTCAAACGACTGAAAGATCAGTTCCCTGTTCGTTCGATTTGTCGTGTTCTTAATTTGTCTCATACGACGTTTTATCGCATCACATTGGAGCAAAAGAGAAAAACTCTTTATGAGACAATTGATGAGTCGTTACGAGCTGCGATAGAAACAGAGTTCTACGACAGCGGGGAACGATTTGGGGCAGCCATGATCAGAGTCAAGCTCAATGAACGTGGTTATACTGTGTCCAAGAAACATATCCAACGCCTGATGCGGGAAATGAATCTGGTGAGCAAGCAGAACAGGCCTCGCGTTTTTAACTCGACACACAGGAAATACAAATATCGGAGGAATCGTTTGCTGCGAAAATTTACTCAGGATGCTCCGAACAAATTCTGGGTAAGCGATATCACCTATGCAAGAGTCAACGATGAGTTTTATGCCGTGTGCGTTGTGATCGATTTGTTTTCCTGCAAAGTTCTTTCCTACGGGATTTCTCCTGAGATGAAAACGGATCTGGTCAGGACGACATTTCTGAAAGCTTTTGAAGCAAGGAATCGCCCCGTTGGGCTAACCTTCCATAGTGACCAGGGAAGTCAATACACTGCGTATTCGTTTCGCAAGCTGCTTCGTGATCTCGGTGTCAGTCAGTCGCTCTCGAATCCGGGTACTCCCCATGACAACGCCGTGGCGGAAGCTTTTTTCAGCATTCTGAAGCGGGAGGAACTGTCACACAATTGGTACAACTCCGCGGAGGAGTTGGATAAGACGATACGGGAGTATATTGAGTTCTACAACTTCAAACGGCCGCATCGGAAACTGAATTTGCAGAGCCCTGACCAATTCGAACAGAACTATTGGAATACACAGATATCGCTTTAACCAGGAAAGAGATATAAAAAAGGACTTTTGAGGTGTGGTCTCATTCGATGCGTCTCAAAAGCCCTTATTATTGCAACTACTATTTATTTAAAAAAAACGCGCTTCCAGGATTGAAAAAAAAGGGGGAAGGATGTATATTAATTTGTCAAGCAAACTATATGCGTAT
>CADARG010000063.1:0-5890 GCA_902790255.1 uncultured Pseudomonadota bacterium
AGGAAAAAGATTTTTATAAAAGGGAAGATAATTAATTTTGTGGTATAGATTAGGTATATTCTTATTATGTTGCGCATGTTCTGTCCGTCCGCTGCATGAATTGAAAATGGAGTCTGAGCATCATAGTAATATTCATGTAGGTGTTATCGCGGGGAAAAACGGACAGATGCTTCGAGGATATCTGCAAGATTTGGTTCGGGATTTGGATATCTCCAATGAGAGATATTTGTTATCTGTGGTTCTCACAGAAAATCATGTTCGTTACGCATTAGCGGATGATTGTAATGCTCAACGACTAAAAATCAATTTAATTACGAATGTCTCTTTAAAAAATTCAGAAGGAAAGGAAGTTATTTCAACATCCGTTTCCGAATCTACTACTCGAAATATTGCGAATGCGCAAGGAGATGTTTTACTATCTATGTATGATAGAGTAGACGGCGCTGTGTTAAAAAATTTGGCGTTCAGAATTGTTGAAAACTTGAAGGTTGCTTTGGTAAAGTGAAGTTAGAATTTAGAAATGTGCCATATAATGTTAAAGAAGGACAAATCTTCTTTCTTTACGGTAATTATAAAAAGGCTTTTGATTTATTTTGCGATTTTGTTGCTTCCAAATTAAAGGAAAGACGTGCCAGTGTTCAAATAAAAAATTGCACAGTAGCTGAATATGAAAAAAATCGAAGTTTTTCTCAGTGCGATTTGTTCGAAAACAGATTAACTTGTTACTGTATCAAAGGTGTTGAGGATAAGCACCTCGAAAATATCAAGAACTTTTCGAGAGAAAATAGTGTATTTATCTTGGAAAGCGGAGATTTTTTTAAATCAAAAAAAGTGACTGAAGCATTGGTAAAAGATCCAAATGTATTGGCTCTGGCATCGTTTAACAACAATATGACTTTCCTGTCTCTTTGTAATATGATTCTGCCGAAATTGCCATCAGTTATCTATAACGAAATTGTAAAAATCATAAATGAAACGGATGAGAGCTTGATATCTTTGTTTAGAAAATTGTCACTGCTTTTGGATGACGGTAATCTTGAAAATTTGAAGGATTATATAAAAAACAAACAATCGTTTTTGGACGATCTTGAGGATATTTCGCTGATTAGATTTATATTGCAGGCAGCAATTAAAGAAAATATCCTTGGTAAGGATCAAAGTTATACCAACTTAAAACTAAAACAAAAAATCTACTTCCTCATGGATGCAGAGATCAAGCGAAAGTCGGAGTATCCGTTTAATAAAAACTAT
The DNA here is from genome assembly GCA_902790255.1 of uncultured Pseudomonadota bacterium. Lineage (GTDB taxonomy): Bacteria > Pseudomonadota > Alphaproteobacteria > UBA3830 > UBA3830 > UBA3830. Next base: position 1,252 of record CADARG010000063.1, read on the forward strand.
TTATTGAAGAATTTAGTGATTTAACTTTCCATTACATCCCGAATTAGTAGATTTAGCGATTGTTTGTCTTTCCAAGTAGAAATACACAATTCTCCTAGAATTTTTAATTTGTTTCGACTGTTTAACAACACGTCCTCCAATGGCGTTCCCATACATCGAAAGAAAATTCCCTTTAACGTATTTCCGAAATCATCTGCCAGTATCACGGAAATATGCTGGTCTTTTAAAATCCTGGAACAAATGATTTTTACACCGGAAATTACTAAGATCGGAAACGGATTTCCTTGACCGAACGGTGAAAGTTGATTCATTTTTTTTACAAAGTCCAGGGAAATATCGGACAAATTTACAATTGCATCGACATCGAAAGTTTTCGGTTTAGAGGCATATTGTATTTCGATTTTCAAAAATTCACGTAACGAGGGAATATTTTCAACAGGCAAGGAAAATCCAGCAGCCATAGCATGCCCGCCGCCAGAAGTTATCACTTTTGTTTCTATTCCTTTTTTCACAATTTCAGAAATATCAACTCCTTCGATCGAGCGGCAGGACGCCTTCCCTACTCCGTTTTTATCGCAACAAATTACGATTGCCGGCTTATTATATTTTTCTTTCAGACGTCCGGCAACGATTCCGATCACTCCGACATGCCAATTTGAATTAAATACGCAAATACAGTTAAGATTTTCATCGATCATTGAGACGGCTTCTTCGACCATCGAAGATTCGATCTTCTGTCTTTCTTTGTTCAAATTGAAAAGCTCAAAAGCCAAATGTTTTGCTTCTGAAATATTATTTGTTGTTAAAAGTTTTACTCCAATATCCGCTGTTCTTAACCTTCCACCAGCATTCAAATTAGGTCCGATAAAAAACGCAATGGTCTCAGAATTGACCTCAGATTTATCTCTAAGAGCAAGCAATTCTTGAATACCTAGATTCTTTTTCATGCGAATTATTTGCAATCCATTTATCACAAAAGCTCGATTTAATCCTTTCAATGGAACAACATCGCAAACTGTCGCTAAAGCCACAAGGTCCAAATAATCCATTAATTCCGGAGATGTGCTTCCATAAAATTCTTTTTGTTTCAATAGACGGTTAAGACCAACCACACACATAAAAGCCAGTCCTGCCGCGCAAAGATGTTTAAAATTATCACTTTCATCAGGACGATGTGGGTTCACTATAGCAACTGCCCCTTTCGGAATACAATTCATCATATGATGATCAATGACAACGACATCTATGTTGTTCTCTTTTGCGTAATTTAATTCTTCAATAGAACTCGAACCGCAATCTACAGCGATAATCAAGTGATTTTTGTACTTTTCTATGTTCGAGATGTTTAACCCATATCCTTCATCCATACGATTCGGAATTGTGTAAGTGCAATCAGCCCCGATCTCTCTGAAAAATTTCAGAAAAACACAAGTTGATGAAATTCCATCTACATCATAATCTCCAAGTATAGCAATCGGTTGTTTTTTTTTAATTGCTTCGTAAATTCGTTCAACCGTTTTTTCCATATCAATAAATGAATAAGGATCAGGCATCGTATTTTTCATCGTTGCGTTCATGAAATTCTGAGAATATCCGCGATTTTTCAAAAGAACACTAATAACATTGTTTTCGTCGACTTTTTCGTGCGCCTTTATGTTCCAGATATTACCTAACAAAGATTTTATTGAATCCATAATTTTTATCCGATTACATTAGGAGTCATATCAAATATTTTTGCAGATTAAAAGCGAAACTGAATCTCAAAATGAATTATTTTTATCTGGATAATGCGCTCAATTTTCTGTAGAATCAGGTAGATTTAAAGGAGAGTGATATGTTGAAATATTTGGTATCTTGTTCACTGGTTTTGTCGAGTCTGTGTGGATGTGAGTTAGGTCAAGATATTGCAAAATTTGAAGAGGGAACTTTAGTTCCGAGAGAAGTTCTGTTTGCGAAACCCGATAAGTTTTGCGTAAGACTCAGTCCTGACGGAAAGAATATCTCATATTTCGCTCGATCTGGAAGTGAAGTTGTTCTTTGCATTGATACTGTCGAGGGAAAATCCATCCGCAGATTCCCTGTAACAAGCGCAAGAAACATGTATCACTACTATTGGGCACACACAAACAATCACTTTTTGCTCCCGGAAGACAATCAGGGAGATGAAAACGATCATATCCTGTGCTTAAACATAAAAACAGGCCAAAAGAAGAATCTGACTCCGTTTGGTAAATCAAAATCCTACGTGATAGGACTGTCTGAGAAATTCCCGAACGAAATTCTTGTTTGCAATAACAAACGAAATGCAAAATGGTTTGATGTTTACAAAATCAACATAGAAACAGGAAAGTCCGAAAAAGTTTTTGAAAATAATGCGTATACTCGTATGATTTTCAACGAAAACTTCGAACTGAAGGTTTTGATAAAAGTTTTGCCCAACGGAGATGAAGAGATTCTGACTGCCGACGGAAAGTTGATATTGAGAGTCCCGTTTGAAGATATAGGAGTTTCTGGAGCTTATCATCTGAAAAAAGGAGAAAATCTTCTGTATGCATCGCTTCCGATGGGAAAAGACAAAGGGTCATTGGTTTCTATAAATATCGATACAAGGGAAATAAAAACTCTTTGTGATTCAGATGAGTCAGACGTATATCTGTCGAGCTGCGATCCGAAGACTTTAGAACCGCAGTTAGCTGAGGTAAATTATCTCCGAAAGAAAGATATTCCGTTAAGCGATAAGATCTCAGAAAATTTAAATATTTTACGAGAAAAATTCGGGGAGAAAGAATTTTATATTCAAGGAAGAAGTCAAGATGATTCCAGTTGGTTGATCGTTACTTTGGAATCTGATGAATCCGTAAAATATTATTTCTTCAACAATCAGACCAAGGAGTTAAGATTCCTATTCTCGAATCAACCTGCTTTGGACAAATATCATCTGCAAAAAATGGAACCGTTAGTGGTAAAGTCTCGTGACGGTTTAAATTTGGTTTGTTACCTAACCAAAGCAAACAATTTCAAGGAAGGTGTCCCTTCCCCGCTCGTTGCTTACATTCACGGCGGACCTATGTGTCGAGATGTATACGGCTTCGATAAAATGGCTCAATTGCTCTCAAACAGGGGTTACTCCGTTTTACAGATTAATTACAGAGGATCAACAGGGTTCGGTAAGAAGTTTTACAACGCAATCAACAAAAATCTCGAATCTGTGAGAAACGACATAATCGATGCTGTCAATTGGACGATTGATCATGGGATTGCAGATAAAAATAAAATCTGGAGGATACTCAACCTTAGCAGGGCTTGCTTTCACTCCTGATTTCTTCTGTTGCGGAGTTGATGTCGTAGGACCGTCGAACTTCATAACTTTGTTATCTTCCGTTCCTGAATACTGGAAGCCAGGCATGGTTACTTGGTACAAAATCGCAGGAAATCCTGATGTAAAAGAGGACATTCCTTACTTAAAGTCTGTGTCTCCTTTGTTTAAGAAAGATCAGATCAAGAAGCCGCTATTGGTACTTCAAGGAGCCAATGATCCGAGAGTTGCGAAAGCAGAGTCAGATCAAATAGTTCAAGCATTAAAAGATAAAAAGCATCCAGTTGCATATGTTTTGTATCCAGATGAAGGACATGGATTCCATCGTGAACCCAATATAAAGTCCTACATCGCTTTTACTGAGAAGTTTTTATCGAAGTTTTTAGGCGGACGCTATGAAGCTTTGAATAAAGAAGAGTTAAAAGGATCGACTCATAAAATTCTCGAAGGGAAAGAGATTTTTGAAAATTAAAAAAGAGGAATTAAAAATTGAAAGAAGAGTTAACAAAAAACTTGTCTTATCGAAACGGAACATCTAAAGTGTACAAAAAGGGAGATTGTGCGTTGAATTTGTTAAAGTGTGGTTGTGTTGCGTTAGTGTTGGGATCTTTATTATGTGAAAATGTTCTTGCAGAGAATTCTGGAAAATTGAGGTCAGAGTCTAGCTCGCAAGAAACAAATGAAAAAGTTGTGGAAGCGCCAGTATATGATAAATTAATTCCTCTTACTGGATGGAACAGATACTCCGGAGATACAGCATTTTCCGTGAGCGAATGGAAAAGATGGTGGCAATATATTAGTTTGAAAAAACCTGTCGTTATGAAATGGATGAACGATTTGTGTCTGCGAATTTATCCTAAAAACGAAGTTTTCAGGTCTATATTTGTCAGAGGAATATATGATCCGAATTTGATTGTTGCAATAAATGCTCTGTTACCGTTCAAAGGTGTTTTTTTGGACGTGGGATCTAATATGGGGTATTGTTCTCTTTTGATGAGCAAAATAGTAGGAGAAGATGGAAGAGTTTTTGCTATCGAGCCAAGTGAAAGAGATTTCTTGAGGTTAGTGGATAATGTTAATCTCAACAGATTGAGTAATGTCAACGTATATCGGTTTGCTGTTTCTGACAAAATCGGAAAAGTAAAAATTTCTATCGCTTCTGAAGAGCGCAGCGCTTTGAATACACTAGGAACCGAATTTAGCAATAAAGGAATTGAAAAAGTACAAACCGAAGAAGTAGATTCTAATACTCTGGACGCATTCGTTGAAAAAGAAGAACTTGATCGCATCGATGTCATAAAAATGGACATTGAAGGCAGCGAA
>CADARG010000063.1:5902-10847 GCA_902790255.1 uncultured Pseudomonadota bacterium
AATAGAGCGATACCGACCGTCATTGATTGTTGGCATAAATAAAAACTCTTTGCAAGCGAATAATGCATCTTTGGAAGAGGTTGAGAAAACTTTGAGAGAACTTCGATACAAGATGTATTGTTTGACAGAAGATCCTTTTTTTGCGTTGAAAGAGATCGTAGATTTGAATCAAGTCAAAGGTAATTGGATAATCTGTTTGCACGAAAGTTTTGTTCCTCCAGTTCTTCCGCAACCGAAAAAAGAGGGGATTATGGAAAAGATAAGGAAGTTTTTCTCATAAATGTTGTTTGGTTTAATTGATTAAGAGACTGTTTAATAGCCTGACGAGGAAACTTAATTGAAGGATTTTGTGTTAAAAAAGCTCCCCGTTGTAAAAAAGTGGATGGAGAACGAAAAGTTTGAGAACATTGTAGCGTGGGTTTTGGCCTTTTTTATGCGTTTCTCCTACTCGACAACAAATTGGACCATAATTGGAGACGAAATCCCCAGCGAGTATCATAAAAAAGCTACTCCTTTTCTTGTAAGTTTGTGGCACGATCGCCTTATGTTAGCTCCATGCGTTTGGCATTGGAAGCATCCTTTGCATGTTTTAGCTTCTAACCACAAAGACGGAAGATTAATCGCAAAAGTTGTAAAACGTTTTAATATGCCAGCAGTGTATGGTTCAACTGGTAAAGGAGTGAAAGCGGTTCGCGATTTGATAAAACTTATAAAAAACGGAAAATATGTTGCAATTATTCCGGACGGTCCGAGGGGGCCCCGACACAAATTGGCTCCGGGAACTGTAGTAATTTCTCGTTTAACGAAAACCGATATTTTGCCGTACAGCTTCTGCGTTAAAAGGTATTATCGCTTTAATTCATGGGATAAATTTATTCTTGCTTGGCCATTTAATAAGGGAGTAATGGTTTGGGGAAAGCCAATAAAATGGTCGGACCTTAAAGATATGACCGAAGAACAGGCTTGTCTGTACGTTGAATCAAAAATCAATGAATGTTCTCAAAAAGCGCATCAGGTGTTAATTGGGTAGATTATATAAAACATTGATCTCTTTGCTGTCTCCATTTCTGAAAATATACTTTTATTCTCGATGTTTGTATGGAAAAGATAACTGGGAAAATGTTCAAAATCATTTCGGTCAACCTAGTAAAACTCGCCCAAATGGTGAATTAATATGGATTCACGCTGCAAGTATTGGGGAATCCACTGCCGCGCTAACCTATATAAAACATTTGAAAAAACAAAATCCGCAAATAAATATTCTGCTAACTACTATCACCGTTACGTCTGCGAAAATTTTAGAATCAAAATTGAAAAATATTGAAGGATGTATTCACCAATTTTCTGTGGCAGATAACCCGGAATGGATTCGAAAATTTTTAGATTACTGGAAACCGAAGATAGTATTTTTTTTGGAATCTGAAATTTGGCCTAACACTGTGAATGAATTATATAAAAGAGATATTCCTTTGTTTTTGTTGAATGCACGATTATCTTTAAGATCTTTTAAAAGATGGTCTTATTTAAAGAAGTTTTTTTCCTCGATATTAAAAAAATTCACCGGAATTTTAGCACAGTCTGAATTAGATGAAAAAAGATTCAAATTCTTCTCTGATCAGAATGTTTTTAAGATAGATAATTTAAAATACGCGAATTCTCCCCTGCCCTGCAATAATGAGTTACTTTTAACATTGAAACAAATTTGTAAAAATAAAAAAGTGCTAGTAGCAGCAAGTACTCATGAGGGAGAAGAAGGCGAAATTCTGAAAGCTCATCAAAAATTAAAAGAAAAATTCGATTTAGTTACCATAATTGTCCCAAGACATTTAAATCGAATATCTGAAATTACAAAGCTCTTCAATAAGTATAAATTAACGCATCAGTTAAGATCCCAACTTTCATCGTCTGCTACAGACATAATCTTGATTGACTCATTCGGAGAAGTCGGAACGTGTTTTCGTCTGGCAGATGTCACATTTGTAGGAGGATCTCTAGTTCCAATAGGAGGGCATAACATATATGAACCTATAGTTTTGGGGAAACCTGTATTATTTGGTCCGTATATGGATAATTCTCTCGAAGTCAAAGACTTTGTTTTAAAAAATCAACTAGGGTTCGAGATATCTAATCACAAAGACATGATATCTCTCTGTAAAAATTTATTTTCTCATCCTGAATTATTGAAAGAAATAGAATCAAAAACAAAAGTCTTGACACATAATGAATCGCTTCAACAAATTAATCAAATTGTAAATTCTTCTATACAAAAATTTTGCAATCATCAAAGAAAGTGTTATCATAAACTCGCTAGAAGTGGCTACGATGATAAACGTCATGAGTAATAGGTGTTGTGGACTCGGGGGCGGAGCCCGACACTTCCACCAGAATTTATGGGAGTGAATAGATTCGACACAGACTGAAAGGCGTGGCTTTCATTCGGGGTGGTTTCCGTTATAAGACCAAATAAATATAAATGCGAACGATAATTTAGTCGCATGCAACGATAACTTTGATGCGGTGGCTTTGGCAGCCTAATCGAGGGTAAGTAGACGCGGTTTGGAGGTACCGGGCAACATAAACCTCCGCCTTATTGTAAAAGATATCCGAAATTTCAATATATTTTTGATAATTTAAATAGGAATTAATGATTTTTTTACTCCTTTAGTGTAGAGTAGTCCATGTCGTACTTTGGAGAGTTTTTATGAAAGCAAATATTTCGGGATTTCCTGAATTCCTTCCGAATGAACAGATTGTCTTTAACAGGATTTTGCAATCGATAAAAGATCATTTTGAGTTATACGGTTTTGTCCCAATGGAAACGGCTGCCGTTGAAAAAGTTGATGTACTTCTTGCAAAGGGAAATGATAATGAAATTTACGGACTTTATCGTTTAGCAGATAAAAGCTCGAAAAAAGATTTGGGACTAAGATTCGATTTAACTGTTCCTTTGGCCAGGTATGTCTCTCAGAATGCAGGAGATTTAATATTTCCGTTTAAGCGATATCAAATTGCTCCAGTATGGCGTGGGGAAAGACCTCAGTATGGACGGTATCGCCAATTTTATCAGTGCGATGTTGATATAGTCGGAGATGGAACGCTTTCAATTGATCACGATGCTGAAATTATCTCTTTGGTAACTTGGGCTCTGTCTACACTGCGAGTTCCTGATTTCCATACAAAAATAAACAATAGAAAAATTCTAACAGGATTTTTCTCTCAATTGGTTGAACCGAATAAGTTAATCGATGCTATTCGTTTGGTTGATAAATCAGATAAAATTTCTCCGGAAGAATTTGAGTCGGGAATGATTGAACTTCTCAACAACGAAAAGGACTTCTCTAAAGTCAAGACGTTCTTAGAGACCGATAAAAGAGGAAGCATGGAAGAAATTCTGAATTGGCTTCAGTCACTCAGTTTGGGAGACGAGTTCGCGCAGGGAGTGGAGGAGCTAAGTACGGTAGTGCAAATCCTCAGAAAACTGGGATTGTCAAATGAACGTTTGAAGATTAGTACAAAATTGGCTCGTGGACTAACCTATTACACCGGTACGATTTTTGAAACAGTTTTTGATGATATTAAAGATGTAGGAAGCATTGCGGGAGGAGGACGTTACGACGATCTGACCACGACATTAGGAAATTCCAAAAAGTATCCTGGGGTCGGAGCAACTATCGGAATTTCTAGGTTAGTTCCTAAATTTATTGAGCTGGGTATGGTTACCGTTGATAAAAAATCTACGGCTGACCTACTAATAACTGTGCAGGACAGGAGTTTGGTACCTTATTATATGAAGCTCGCTAATAAATTCAGAGCTCTTGGAATTAAGACTGAAACTTATTTACAGGATAAACCTTTAGGAACACAACTTACTTATGCGAACAAAAAAGGAATAAATTTGGTTTTGATTGCAAACGAAATGGAAATTCTGGACAGTAAAGCAATAATTCGTAACTTGAAAACACGTGAGCAAAAAGTTATTCGTACGGAATTTATCGGAAACGAGGTAAAACAAATATTCGATAGCTTCGCTTAGAAGAAAAAACGTTATGGAAAACAAAGGAAAGAGCGTTGAATTCAGCAGCCAAAAGAGGCTGGTCGGCATTGCGATTGGGGGAATGTCAGCGTTAGCTTTGGCCACGTTTTTGTTCTTAGATTGGCGTATAAAAGACATATGCAAATGGAGTCATTTAGCGGAAGTTCCAAGCTTTTCAAAGCGAATAGATTTAATTTCCTCGATCTTCAGATGGAACACTTACCATGTTTATTTTGTTCAGGATTACAGAGATTACAGCAATAAAGAAAAACTACTTGATGATGTAAACAAAAATCGTAAACACATAATGGAGCAACTCAAAGCCGCGGGATTCCAAGACAACGAAATTGAAGTTTCGCCAATACGAGAGACCTATGAGTACAAAGGTCCAACTCCTTGGTCTAAAAAACAGAATTGTTCGGCGTTAATGGCATAACAATTGATGTGAAAACATCAGATAAAAAACTTTATAAGTTGTTTTCTGACGTTATTGTAACTGTATCTCATAAGCCAGAGACAACCGTTCAAACTGTCAAGCCCCCCTATAATTGGTCCAAGAAATAGGTCGTAAAAATGATGTTAGAATGACGAGCAAAAAAACAGGAGATAAAACTATGAAAAAAGTAAGGACAGCGGAGGAAATTATTTTGAAGCTGAGGAAGATAGAAACATTGGTAAATCAAGGGAAAACGATAGTTCAAGCGAGCAGAGAAGAAGGGATATCGGATTACACTTACTATCGCTGGAGAAGGGAATACGGAGGCTTGAATATTGATCAGGCGAAGGAGCTGAAAAAGCTGAAACAAGAGAATGAGAAACTAAAAAAAGCAGTAGCGGAATTGACGCTGGATAAACTTATTTTGAATGAGGCGTTGTCGGGAAAATACTAAGCCCTCAGATTAAGAAAAGAGT
>CADARG010000063.1:10876-11321 GCA_902790255.1 uncultured Pseudomonadota bacterium
AAAAAAATCGGACGACGAAACAGTTCTGCGCGAAGCAATAGTTCGATTAGCATCAAAATACGGGAGATATGGTTATCGAAGGATAGCAGCGATGTTGAAGTCTGAGGGCTGGAAAGTGAATCACAAAAGAGTGGAAAGAATTTGGAGAGAAGAAGGGTTGAGAGTGCCGAAAAAGCAGAAGAAGCGAGGAAGAATTTATCTGAAAAACGGCTCGTGTATCAGGCTCAAACCGTTATATCAAAATCATGTTTGGTCGTATGATTGCGTCGAAGACAGACTGGCTAATGGAAGAAAAATAAAATGCTTAACGGTGATCGATGAGTTTACTAGAGAATCGTTGGCAATCAGGGTTGAGATGACAATTAATTCAAAACACGTTTTGGATACAATTTCGGAATTATTTTTAACAAGAGGGATTCCCGAGTATATCAGAAGCGATAATGGC
>CADARG010000064.1 GCA_902790255.1 uncultured Pseudomonadota bacterium
GCCGGATGTAAGTTACTTTTTCTTCCTCCTTATTCTCCTGATTTGAATCCTATTGAACATCTTTGGTCCAATTTAAAGCGAAAATTACGAAATATTCTTCATAAATTTTCTTCCCTTCAAGACGCTTTATGTGACTACTTTTCATAGGAGAAATAGTATAAGAGTTACTTTCCATCTTCCAACTACTTCTAAATTTGATAAGCTTTTTCGTAATCATTAATGAAGTTATAATCAAAATTCATACGGAAAATCTCATCCAGCAACTCAGATGCCTTCTCGAAAGCCTGTTCTTTTGCTTTATCATCTTTTGACGTTGTCAAATCAGAGCAGGCATCGAGGAAATTCTCAAACAATCGAGTGCATTTTCCCGAAGTTTTAGTATCTTTCTCGCCAATATTATCCATGATTACGTTGTACATATTTTGCAATTCATAGATAACGTTGGACTTTTCATCTGTAACATTTTCGAATAGCTCCATCAACTGCTTTTTCTGATCATCTTTCAAAGAATACCACGGCGACAGAGTATCTTTGCTGTCCCGCTGTCCGAGACTAAACGCGTTAAATTTAGAAGTAAGATATCTCAATGTATCCGTTCCGATAAGTATGACTTCTTTTCCTATTTCAGATGAATATTTTACTCTTATCGTATCCAACCATTTATTTACATCCACTCCGGTCTTTAGATAGTCCGCTCCTTTTTGTACGTAATCTGAGTATTGCCCCACAGTCATTTCGGAACTCAGATATAACATGGCTCTATTGTATAAATTCGCCCATTGATTATGAGTCCTTTTAATGAGCTTTTTGTGCGGAAGAGATCGCATTTCCCCATAAATTTTAGGAACATCAATTCGAACTAATGATGCCGATATTCTAGCACGTCCTGAAAACCCCGCGGCCGTTCCTTTTAACACACCTGCCGGAACTTTCACGAGATTCTTTGTTAAATTGAACCCTTTTTTCACAAGATTAAAAGTATCTCCATAACCGAAAGAAGAATGAGCTCCTTCCGTGATTTGACGATACGCGTTTAGACTCGAATCAACCGCATCCGTTCCTACAATTCCTATCGGAGTTACCGGAACAAAAGCGTCAAAATTTATGAAATCGCCATTTTCTTCTCGAAACGGATTATCTCTGGCAATCAAGTTGGTAAATGAAATCTGTGCGTTTCCGAAGTAAGGTATCTCCACCGAAGCCGAAACCTGAATTGATTTGTTATGAGCTGTCGCTTGAGCCATAAATGAGGCGCTACGGTTCGATTTGTTCTTAGAAAACTCCATCAATTGATCCAAATGATAAATTTCCGTATACAACTGTTTAAACAACTCTATTTCTTTGTCCGTAACGGCACTTTCTCTGAGAACCGCAACTGTCGCAATCATGGATTTCAAAGCACCAAGACGACCTTCTGATTTAAAATTAAACTTGCCGGTTTTCTCCGGTAGCCAACGCTTTTCAATATCGTGCTTTCTTTGTTCTGCCTTTGAATTGGATTCATCATCAGCTAAAACACTCAACACCGAGTTGTACGCGCGTATATCACCTAAAATAGTAGGAAGAACATTGACATCACTCTTTCCTCCGAAAATCTCGGATATATCATATTGTTTTCCCAAAAATTTCACGATGGCCTCGGCTGTCAAACCATCGGCAGGTGAGCAATCATCAGAAATTAAAGACATATATTCGGACGGTCTCCTCCACGTCTTGATATTATCACTCGCGACTACGTTAAACCCCGCAATCTTTTTCAAAGCAACGACAGAAGCATCTATCGCTTTACTCACATTCACCGCTTCGTTTGCCGGAGAAGCTTTTGTCAATTTCGGCCATTCCAGATAGGTAGAAACCGGAATCTTTCCGATCATTTTTAAATATCCTTCGACATCTCTTCCGAAAATAGATAACAGTTTTCTTTCTCTGGCTTGCATTTTTTGACGATGTTGGAGAGTTTCCTTGAGATCTTTTGCTGTCAAAATTCCACCCAAAACTCCCACACTGACCTTTCCTGAATCCAAAAGCTGTTCCAATGAATAGAAAATTGCGGATTTAGTTATATCTTCACTTGCCCCCACCTCAGCTCCGATGGCCATAGGATTACCAATTCCAACACTCAAACGAGCGCCTCCACCAACATTAATTTCATAAAGCGAAGTCGTGCTAGTTCCCTTGTCTGTATGATATGTAGCGGAAGCTCCCGCCGAAACAACTCCGTTTCTCGCAACAGCTCCGACCTCCGCGGATGAATATGAGCGCGTGGAAGTAAATTTATCCTCAACTGATCCTCTGTCCAGATTCATAATTTCATCGGCAAGTCTTCGCGCCACGCTGACTTTATAAACATTAATCATACCTTTTACGAATTTCGAAAAAGCATTTTCTCCCCCGATTTTCTTATCTTTTTCAAGAATCGAATAAATATTCTTCAGACTTTCGAGATTCTCAATCTGTGTATCATTTTCGCTCTTGCCTTTCGGGGGATTATCTAAATTCTGCATGAAGTTTCGCATAGATTCAAACAATTCTGAATTCTTTTTGATATCCTTTGGTAGATTGTATTCTCCGCTGATAAAATTCGACTCGGCGTTCTCGTCCATCGCGAAGCTAAAAGCCTCAAAAATGGCCGAATTCGTATTGACTGACTCAAACATATCAACTACCGTTATCGCATTGTTGAAATTATTTTGAAGATCGTTCAAGCTCTTTTTCGTCACAACAAACCCGTTTTTCTGCAAAATTTTTAACTCGTCATAATTTTTCCCGGATTTTTTTTCAGACAATAGGCGTTTCTGCTGTTTTATACGATCATTGACTGAATTCTCGTCTTCATCATCATAGCGTTCAACCAATGTTTTCGTGTCATTATCGTCATAAAATTCATTTGTTTGAGAATCCTCGATCACACCATGAGTCCCTGCGCAAAAAAACACCAAGCCAATAGCGGCAACCGAACAAATCATCTTTTTCATTTTTTACCTATAACCTTTCTATAAGATTATGATACAGAAAAAAAATGAATAATTTGTTAACTTCTTCGTTTTTTCAAATTTTTGGTATTTTCGGGATCAAAGACTGTAAGCATTAAATATAAAAGCCAAGTAAGTGTTTTATCCCAGATTGTAGGAAGAACAAATATGAGCTAAAAAGTAAAGAAAAGGAGTCCTTGTGTGAGGGATATTACACGGCTGCGTTCGGACGACAGAGGCGCTACACCGACTTTTTCAGTTTAACGGGATCAGAAAACTGCCTGAAAATGAGGGAAAAAAGCCGAAAAACAAGTTCAAAAAGCATCCGATCTGACGAACAACGGCATGCAATTCACGAATCAATCTCGGAACCACAGGGCTTTGACGCATATTTTCGATCGAGTTTGCAAGGAAAACGGGATCGAGCACAGGCTCACTCTCCCAGCGCATCCGTGGACAAACGGTCAGGTCGAGCGAATGAATAAAACCATCAAGGAGGCGACCGTGCATCACTATTACTACGACTCGCAAACCTCTCTGCAAGAGCATCTTCAGACCTTTATCGACGCGTACAATTTTGCAAAACGGTTAAAATCTCTGAACGGTTTAACTCCGTGGGAATTTATAGTTAAGGTGTGGAAATCCAACCCGAAATCGTTTAAAATAAAATCTGATCCCTACAATCTGGGACTAGACACTGATGGCATTTCAATTGTAATACACAATCGCCCTCCCAAGGCTTTCGCGATACGGTCCAATGTTGCAACTGTTGGATTTGCCGTTCCTTGTTCAATTTTTGAAATATCAGACTGATCAATTCCCGCAAGTGTGGCTAATCTCTTCTGGGTAATACCAGCTAACGCTCGTGCAGACGCAACCGCACAAGAAGACGCTTCATGAATAACTATTTCTCTTTTTTGAACAGTTTCACCATCTTCATAAATTGTCTCTGCTTCAATATCTAAATCGTCATTCCATATAACACCGTAAGATCCTACTAGTCTTCCCTTTAAAAACAATTTTCGATCCTCAAGTGCTCGCAACTGCGGATATTTGGAAAACAGAGTCTTCATGTCATAACGTTTTACAAAACCATCCTGAAACACAACTTCAAGTGTGGTATGTTCTAACAGTTTTAAACTAATTGCCTTATGAAACATGTCCAACTCCTCTTTTTTCCCGTTAGATCTATCTTAATTAAGTGGCGGTAATTTCATATATTTCCCTGTTTCCCACATCTTCAATAATTCCTTTTGATATTTTACAATGAACTCCTTAACCATAGTTTGCGCTTTCGGTGGGAATTTACCTTCCATAATTTCTCCTGTTGAAATAAGAAACGGCGCATCAAAATCTTGTGTTATAGCATGAATGTGCGGTGGATTATGCTCTTTGTCCCGAAGATACATAACTATGATTATTCCATAAAAATAACTAATCGTAGGCATATTACTGCTTCTCCCCTCAATCTTCGCCTATTATATGGGATAAATGCCCTAATGTCAATATATTTCTACCTCAGTTCACCTTACTACGCCACGGTAATGTATGGAACAAAAAGATTTACGCCATTTAATCCCCAAAATACCGAACACCTTTCTCGTCATCTTTCTGTCTTTTGATCGTTGGATAAGTTGCGATAATTTTTTTATAACATTCGCAATCGCTTCCGTGATCGTTGATAATTCTTTTTATAACATTCGCAATCGCTTCCGTGATCGTTGATAATTCCGCAGGCTTGTAAGTGGGAGTAAACAGTAGTTGGACCGAGAAATTTAAATCCGCGTCGTTTTAAATCTCTACTGATTCGATCAGATAATCCGTTACTTGCCGGAATCCAACCTTTTTCGTGATCTTCGTACAAAATCGTTTTTCCGTCGGAATATGCCCACAAGAACTTACAAAAACTGCCGAACTCTGCTCTGATTTTTTGAAAACATCCAGCATTGTTTATCACGGCTTCGATTTTTTTGCGAGATTTTATCATTCCGTCGGTAGCCATAATTCGATCGATATCAGATTCATCATATCGCGCAACTTTTTCGTAGTCGAAGTTATCGAAGCATTTTCTGAATATTCCTCTTTTTTGAAGCATCAGTTTCCAACTCAGACCGCACTGCATCGCTTCCATCATCAGAAACTCGAACTGCATTTGGTCATCATGTAAGGGTATTCCCCACTCTTCGTCGTGATAGCGTTTGTAAAGTTCGGATAT
>CADARG010000065.1 GCA_902790255.1 uncultured Pseudomonadota bacterium
CATGCCGATATAACCGGCGATTCCCGACAATACTGCGCCCAACACGAAACCTACAGCAGGATAAATTCCCATGAAGGAAGCAACAAGTGCAGCAATGATCACACCGACCACCGAAATAGTCGTATACTGCCTATTCAAATATGCTGAAGCTCCACTCTGTATTGCCCCTGCAATCTCTTGCATTTTTGCATTTCCAGCGCTGAGTTTGAGCATATTCATGGTATTGACCGCACCGTATATCAGAGCGAGAACCCCCGATATCACGACGATCCATTCAAAAATACAACATTCCATAAATACTCTCCAAATACATATAACCAAACACACACATTATTTCATAATATAGAATAAAATCCAATTTGTAAGTGAAAAAGTGTTTAAGTTAATACAATAGAGTGAATTTTCAGAATGTTTTAACTTGTTGTGTTATAAAATTCTTTCGATTTGGAACGTGATAAAAATGGTTGGTTTTTGGAAAAGAGTGAAAGATACGTTGTTACCTCCTCGATGTATATGTTGCGGAGAATATGTTGAGAAAGTGGGAGTATGCGATAATTGTTGGGGAGGAATTAAATGGATATCTGAACCAAAATGTAAAATTTGCGGACAGCCCATTGAAGATGAAATTTGCAAATACTGCATTGCGGATGAAAATTTTTTTGATAGAGCTGTATCCGTCATGGTGTATGAAGGACTAGCTCGGCATTTGATTCTCAAATTTAAGGATTGTGAGGCTACTTTGTACGCATCAATTTTTGCGAAATGGCTTAATCGAATAATTCAAGATTTTTTAGAGGAGATTGATTTCATTGTGCCTGTCCCAATCAGTTTTAAACGTAGATTTAAAAGAAAATATAATCAAACAGAGCTGCTGTGTATCGAATTGCAAAAATTATCAGGGTTAAAATATTCTCCTGAAATTTTAATAAAATCTAAAGAAACAGCTATGCAAAAATCTCTCAACAGGGAGAGGCGAAGACAGAATTTAAGAAAAAGTTTTTCTGTAAATGAAAAAATTTCAATTAAGGATAAGGTCATTTTATTGATAGATGACGTTATTACTACCGGCGCTACCGCTAATGCCTGTGCCGAACTATTGAAAAAAGCAGGCGCTTCCAAGGTATATGTAGCTACCGTAGCCAGGGTAATTTTGAAAAGTACAATATCAAATCCTTAAATTATTTTTTAAAAGGATTTTTTATACAAAGTTGATAATCGCAGGCATTAACTCCTTTGTATACCAGATCTTGCATGTCTTTTACGGATTCGTATATCGTGTTGTTTCCATACATAAGGACATCAATGTAAGAGTTAAATTTGTTTGCGAGTTTGTAAAATTTTAATGAGTTTAGTCGGTATGCTACAACCTGAGTTTCCGCAATCAATGTTGAAACATCTTCTGAAACATATCCCATAAAGTGACTTCTTATTCTTTCCGCGTGATTCTGTGCTTCTTTTAGTGCAGCTTGCTCTTCGGTGCTGCAACAGGCTGTTACAATCAGCAATATTCCCAAAAATTTTTTCATAAAAACTCCCACTATCTTCCCTTAGGCTATCACCAAAAATTTTAAAAATGATTAATTCCTGAATTTTATTTAGCGTTTGCATATACTTTTTTATATAATATGGATGTTGCGAAGAATATTTGACTTAATGAAAGGAAGATAACGACGGTGCAGCCAAATCAGAAAAACAGATTGAACAATCCTGAGCCCTGGCAAGATCCGAAGGTTAAGCCGTATGTCAGTATTAAAAATCTTACGAAGACCTTTGGGGAAAAAGTTGCCGTTAATGATGTTTCGCTTTCCATATACAAAGGAGAGTTATTTTCTTTGCTTGGGCATTCCGGGTGCGGTAAGACAACTTTGTTGAGAATGCTTGCGGGTTTCGAATCACCGACTTCTGGGAAAATTTTTATCGATGGTGTTGATATGACAGACACTCCGGCCTATAAGCGTCCTGTCAGTATGGTTTTTCAATCTTACGCTCTGTTCCCTCATATGTCAGTGGAACAGAATGTTGCCTTCGGGTTGATTCAGGAGGGGATGAATAAGAGCGAAATACAAGATAGAGTCAGCTCATATTTGAAACTGGTTCAGATGAGTGGATATGAGAAACGACGTCCGCATCAGCTTTCGGGGGGAGAAAGGCAGAGGGTCGCTTTGGCCAGAAGCTTGGTGAAACAGCCGAAATTAGTTTTATTGGATGAACCTTTGGCTGCTTTGGACAAGAAATTGCGAGAAAGAACCCAGTTGGAATTGGTGAATATTCAAGAAAAGGTCGGAGTAACTTTTGTGATGGTTTCTCACGACCAGGAAGAGGCGATGACAATGTCCACTCGTATCGGAGTTATGAACGAGGGGCGTATATTTCAAGTGGGAGGACCGACAGAGGTTTATGAATATCCAAATTCGAGATATGTGGCGAATTTTATTGGGTCGGTAAATTTGTTTGAAGGTTTGATAATNNNNTTGATAATTGAGGAAAAGTCTGATCACGTTATAGTTAAATCGACAATGTTGGAGAAGAATCTCTACGTAAATCATTCGGCTTCGGTTCCGGTAGGAGCTCAGATTTGTGTTGCTATTCGTCCAGAAAAGGTTATGTTGTCTCTGGAAGAACCGAGGGGAGAATATAATTGGACGAGCGGAATAGTTCAGGATATAGCTTATTTGGGAGATGTTTCGATATATTATGTAAAGTTGACATCAGGGGCGGTTGTTTTGGCAACAGTTGCAAATTTGGTTCGAGCTGCTGAGAGGCCTATACAATGGGATGATCAGGTTTATTTACACTGGAAATCCGAGAGTGGCATAGTTTTAGCAGTGTGAGTTTGGGGCAAAATATAAAAATATACTAAAATAATTAAAAAATTCTATATTTATTTTGATTTCTTCCTGTTTAGGGTATACAATGGCAAATGTTATAATGCATTAAGGAGAAAGTTATGGGTACACCAAATAACAATGGATCAACCGAAAAGACAGGATCAGCGGCGTTTCCGAGTTTTAAGATGCCAAACATTGATATGAATGCAATAATGGAATCTTACAAAAAGAATTTGGAAGTTTTGGGCTTGATTAACAAGATGTCAATCGAAGTGTGCAACGGTATTACAAAGTTGCAGTCCGCATTTGTCAAGCAAATGATGACCGATATAGGATCCATTTGGGAAAAGGCCGGTAAGCCTTCAGACATGATGACGAAGTTTAGTGAAGTTACTCGTGATACTGTTGAAAAAGCTATCGGGAACAACAAGAAGATTTCCGAAATGATAGTTTCAACAAATAAGGAGTTGTCGGCTGCTATTACCAAGAGAGTTAAAGATTCTGTTGAAGAAGCTAAGAATATAGTAAATAAGAAATAATTGTTGAATAAGATCTTATTTAGAGCGTCGAGATTTACTCGGCGCTTTTTGTATTTATGAAACACTGAAAACTTCAACTTTCAAGATAGCAAAATTTACTGTATACTCAAAAAGTTTCTTTAGTTGGGAGTTTGTATGCAGGAAGATCAAGAACAAAAACGCAATGTTATGCTGTTTTTTGCGATTTCGCTAATCGTTATGCTTGGGTATCCGTATGTTTTTAAGTCTCAGACACAGATACAAGTGAACGATTCGAATAATCAAAATCAGGAAGTAGCTGCGGCTTCTTATTTATCTCAGAATTTTGATAAAAAATCATTGCCTAAGAAAGAAAGTATCGTTCATCAGGCGGAGATTAAGACTATCGAGATTTGTGCACCGAGGATTTCAGGGACGATTTCAACTAAAGGAGTGAAATTCAATAATGTTAATTTGAGTGATTATACTCAGAGATATGATAATCAGGATAAAGTTTCAGTTTTCGGAGAAGAAGATTATTTTACTTCTTCTGGATGGAAGTCCGATAATAAATCCGTAATTTTGCCAGATGAAAATACGTGCTGGGAGACGAGCAGCACAAAGTTAACACCGGAATCTCCGATCGTATTGACTTGGGATAACGGAGCAGGTCTGATTTTTAAGAAAAAAATATCGGTGGATGAGAATTTTGTGTTCACAGTCACCGATGAGGTAAAAAACTACGGCGCCGAGGCGGTACGACTGCAAAATACCATGTTAGTTTATCGTGAGTTGGGCAAGGATAAGTCAGAATCCATCGGATTTTACCACGGGCCTATCGGATATTTCGACGGAAAACTGAGAGAGGTCGGGTATGATAATATCGATAAGGAAAAGGAAATATCTTACAAATCTAAAGGCGGATGGTTCGGAATCACCGACAAATATTGGTTAGTATCCTTTATCCCTGAGCATAATTCTTCATATTCCGTGAACTACAAATCGTTGGGGAACGGTAATTACGTAGTTGAGAGCAATGAAGATTGGTCGGTGGTGAATCCTTCTTCGAAATTTTCAAAAGATTATCATTTGTTCATAGGTGCGAAAGAGATAAATACTCTCGACATGTACGAGGAGAAGTTAAATGTACCACATTTAGATTTGGTAATCGATTTTGGATATCTCTACATTCTCACAAAGCCACTACTATATGCGATGTCCTATGTAAAAGGTCTGATTGGTAATATGGGGTTTGGAATTCTTTTGATAACTTTGTTGCTGAAATTGCTTTTGTTCCCGCTTGCGAACAAGGCCTATCGTTCCATGAACAAGATGAAAACGATTCAACCAAAGGTCAAAGCGTTGCAGGCCAAATATGCGGGAGATCAAATGAAATTGGGACAGGCGGTGTCTGAGCTTTACAGAAAAGAAAGGATAAATCCGTTGGGAGGATGTCTTCCAATGTTTTTGCAGTGGCCGATTTTGTTTGCTCTGTATAAGGTGTTATATATTTCGATCGAGATGAGGCAAGCTCCGTTTATTTGGTGGGTTCACGATCTGTCGGTAGCTGATCCTTGGTCAATTTTGAACCTGGGCGGATTGATTCCCGTAACGTTGCCTGGTTTTTTGCAAATAGGTATTTGGCCATTATTGATGGGGTTGTCTATGTGGACACAGCAGAGAATGGGACCCGCTCCTGCAGATCCTGCTCAAGCAAAAATGATGATGATAATGCCGATAATGTTCACGCTAATGTTTTCACAGTTGCCGTCGGGGTTAATTATATATTGGACTTTCAGCAACTTATTCGCGATCGCTCAGCAATATGTGATTAAAAAGGTTGATGAGAAAAACGCTTTGGCGAGATTCGAGGCAAAGGGATGATTTTGTGAGTTCGCTGACAGAATCTGAGGAGGGTAATTGAGTTCCATAAATTCGCTATTCAGCTCTGAGTGCAAATTTGTTGCAGGAGCTGCGACTTTTTCTCAGATTCCCCTTTCAAAATTGCCTGAGGTGGCTTTTGTCGGAAGATCAAATGTCGGGAAATCCTCTCTGATAAACTCTCTGACAGGTAAGGCTACCGCTCGGGTGTCCAAAACCCCTGGGCGTACGCAACAGATCAATTTTTTTTCGCTGGGAAATAAGGTTTCATTGGTTGATCTTCCTGGTTACGGATACGCTGCTGTCTCCAAACAAACTCGTATGCAGTGGGACAAACTGATTCTTGGTTATCTACAGCACCGCAAAAATTTGAGAAGAATATTTCTGTTGATCGATTCCAAATTGGGTATAAAGCAGAACGACGCCGAGATCATGGAAATATTCGATTCTCTCGGTTTGATTTATCAGGTAATTTTGACAAAATCGGACAAAAAATCGGCGGAAGTGGAAAATACAGTGATTCAAACACTTCGGTCCCACCCTGCGGCTTTTCCTCAAATTATTTCCACCAGTTCCAGGAAAGGCGAGGGCGTAAAGCCGCTGCAAGCGGAAATTTTTCAAATAATTTGCCAATAAATTTTCATATAAATTTCAAAAATTAATCAATTTTTTACAGCAATTAATCTTTTCTTAACTTTTCCGACTTATAATCAGTTTATTAAGTAGGAGATTACAAAATGAGAAAAATAATATCAACAATGGCGATAGCTTGCTTGTCTTTCAGCTGCTTTGCAGAAAGCTACTTTGTAAAAATTGCAAAAGATGAATATGTGCTGCAGCATGGAGAAAAATCCAAAGATCCCAAGATCGAAAAGCTCAAAAGCCTTGGTTACTTATCAAGCGCGCCCGTCGATGCGGTCTACACTCCGACTCATATATTTACCTATCCCGACGGAACTCCCTCTCTGTTCCGAAATATTCAGAAAATAGAATACACCGAGAGCAAAGTTACTTTTTATAAAGACATAAAAACCAGAAAATGCTGTATCGACATATATGACGATGAAAAAAATTCAAACAAATGTCAGATCATTGGTGTAAATGGTCACAATATTGGAAGTTTTGAAGTTTATGAAGCGTCGGGAGAAGCCAACAGCTTTACCGACAGCAAACAACGGTTGATCTATGTAGACCATTCTGGTTTGTATATTGTAGAAGAAGATAAAAATGCTGTCGAAGATATTTCCAAAAATTATATCCCGAACGGAAAATTCGACTTTAACGGGGAAATTATCAAAATTTCAGCAATTGACGGGAAATGGGAAGTGTCTGGATTTGATGAAAACAAGAAAGCAATATTCTCATTCAATTGCCCGAGTGATACACCTATATCTTTCGGAATAGAAGCTACTCCTTTCATGAAACAGATTGAAGAGATAACAGGCGTGAAATTAGTTACTCCTCCGCCAAGTGAAAAAGCTGCCTTGAAACGTATGGCTGAAATATTGGATGTGCCTGTAAGATTACTTGTTTTTGAAGACGGAGAGGTAAAACTGGTAGAAGAAGTAGCATTTCAGTCGACTCAGTCAATACATTTTGGGACGCCACCATCTAGTGCGAATAACATGGGTGCCATATTGGGTAGTTTGCGCACCACTAAAAGAAATGTTAACCAATTACCTAATAGTCTTAATGTTTCCGGAGGACAAAAAGATCATCCCTTTGCTAGATAGTGTCGTCATAAGGTTTATGATATACTGAGAAAAATTGTGATAGGAAAAAAAATGGAAGACGAAAGTATACACAGACACGACATATCAGATG
>CADARG010000066.1 GCA_902790255.1 uncultured Pseudomonadota bacterium
GAATTATCAACGATCACGGAAGCGATTGCGAATGTTATAAAAAAATTATCGCAACTTATCCAACGATCAAAAGACAGAAAGATGACGAGAAAGGTGTTCAGTATTACTAACACCGTATTTCGAATCGTTATTTTTCACTACTGGTTCTCGTTCTATTCCTTTTCTCTTTTTCGTAATGACCCTTGCATGATTTCAGGATCACTTTTTCTCCATCCATTTCATAAACAAGTCTGTTTTGCTTATTTATTCTTCTCGAGTACAATCCCTCTAAATCTCCCGTCAGGCGTTCGACTCGACCCACACCTCTAAACGGATCCAATTTGATATCATCAACCAATTGCTTAATTTTATCGTAAACAATCGGATCATTTTTCTCCCAATCTCCAAGATCTTTTTCAAAATTATTATCGGTGATTACTTCCCATTTATTTAACAAATTCTGAATTTCTTCACCAAATGACAGATTCGACTGCTTGTTCTGCTTTTCCAGAATATTTTTAATAGATTCATAATTGTTGTTGGTATTATTGGGCTTTTTAATTTTTTCATTAACAATATCCAACGCGGTCTTGTCGCAATCGTTTTTGACAGAGATTTTCGCACCCTTCTTTATCAACAACTTTATCACTCGAGTATGACCGTTTTCCGTAGCCGCCATTAGAGCAGTTTTTTTGTGCTGCCCAGTTGAATTGATATTTGCTTTTCGGAACAATAACTCTTCAACTACATCGAAGTGTCCTTTTTCCGCGGCTCTGATTAATGCGTTGTCTCCATTGGCATCCTTAAGAGATAGATCTGCTCCGCATTCAAGCAGTAATTTTACAGCCTTAAGATTCCCTTTATCAGAGGCAATTATCAGAGAGGTATCTCCATTTTTATTTCTCGCATTAACGATATTGTTGATGTCAGTGTTTTCGTCTTCTAACAGTAAATCCATTTCGTTGATATCTCCGCGGGATACTGCGCTCAAAAATTGTTTACGGATCTCATCGTCTGAAGATTTTTTGATTTGTTCTATGAAAGGATCTTGCTGCTGATTCTGCAATCCTATTTTGGATAAAATCAATCTGCTAATGCTTCTTCTGCTCGTTCTGCTTGCGCAATCCAGTGCTGTTTCCCCCTCAGTATTTTTGGCATTAATATCTATACCAGGCTGATTTAGAAGCAGATTGACTATTCGAGAGTGTCCTTCCTCAGCCGCATACATCAACCCAGTAAACTCATCAGCATATCTCTTGTTAATATCAGCACCTTTTTTCAGAAACTGCTTAACTATCTCTTCACGACCTAATTTTATCGCCCACGCAAATGCCGTAAGTCCTTGATTATCCTCTGCATCAACTTCGATGCCCGGATAATTCAGCATCAGTTTAACTAATTCTTCGTTATCATCGATTACTGCATATATTAATGCTGTTTTTCCCACCTCGTTCTGCGAATTGACATCTATACCTTTTCGTTTCAGCAACAAATCAACTATTTCTTGGCGCCCCGTGTACACCGCGTGTATCAACGCCGTATTCCCCAGATTATCTTGGGCGTTAATATCGATATTTGAGCAATTTAGCAACATCTCAACTATTTTTTTGTGACCTTTACTTGCCGGAAGCACTAACGCCGTATATCCATTTTCATTTTTGATATTGACGTTAATATTAGGTTGTTTCAGCAACAGTTCAACTATTTCTTCATAACCTCTGCTTGCCGCCTGTATCAGTGCCGTATTTTTGCCGTTATTATCTGCATGATTGATATCATCAATACCCTTCTTTATCAACAGCTCAAATATTTCTTTGTTACCCCTAATCGCTGCATATATTAATGCGTTCCTTTCCTTATAATCTAGTAAATTAACGTTGATGTTTTGGTGTTTCAGCAATAAGTTAGCTATGTTTTGGCGACTATGTTGTATTGCTAACATTAACGCTGTCCTCCTGTCTTCTCTACTTTTTATGTTTACATCAATATTTTGCTGTTTTAGTAACAAGTCAACTATGTTTTCACAGCCGTACGTTGTTGCAGATAGCAACGCTATTAACTCCATATCCCCAGAAGCCAAGACTCCCAAACTCTTAAATATCTTAATCTCATCTTGGTCGAACACGTCCGTTAGAAGCACCCGAGCATTAATATTTACAAGATCGTTTCGTAACGATGGTCTTATTTTGTCAACACTGTCAGAAAATACCCCATAGAAAACCGCTTCTAGAAATTTTTTATTGGCTTTTTGAACTTGCTGATAGATTTTTTCAAGTTTCTCGAGAGCTTTTCCTGAAACCTTTTCCTTCGCTAACTCTACATCAGCACCGTTTTTCAACAACAGTAGTATTTTCTTATCGTCACCCACTTTAGCCGCAATGGATAATGCCGTATCTCCGTTTTCATCTTTAGCATCGACATTGATTTGTCTGTTTCCTTTTGCATCTTTTATATTCAAAATCTGTTGCATGATTTTGCAATCGGTATATTTCGCCGCACACATCAAAATCGTCTGTCCATCTGAATTTTGCGAGGCGTTAAAATCTTCTTCATTTCTGTTCATCTGAACTATTTTCAATATCCAGTCTCGATCAGTTAATGCCTCATAATTCCTTGCTGACGCCGATAGATTTTCTGCATTAACAGGACGCATAGGATCTCTAGACGAATCGCGATGACTCTCCGTAAAATCGTTCTGCATTCCCAGCACTGTTGATATTGCTATCAAATTTGTAAGAAATATTACCTTTTTCATCTTTTGCTCCTCTCTTAAATATCTCTAAACGCACACTCGCGCCACGCAAGTATGCACTTCATCATGCCCGATCACACCACGCAATCGCACACTACCTATCCACTATAACTACAACAACCACCTGAATGCTCAGATATTTACCATATATTGACCTTTTTTGCAATATTTTTTTTGACTTTAATTGGATATAATTCGCAGTTCGTTGATTGGATACATCCGAAATAAATTTCAAAAATCTCCAAAAACCACCCGGACAAACCGGACAAGCGGACACCTTCTGTGTATTAGAGATTTGGGGATATCAGACTTAAGTTCGTTTTTAGTATCATTAACGATTTTACGAAAACTTGATTTAAATCTCAAATTTGAGCGGAAATAACGAAATTCTCCATTTCCCATCATTTGGAGATTTTTTGGCATTTGGAGAGAAATTTTCCTCCAAATATGTAGATTGGAGACCAATCAAATGTATTTAATTTTTGAAATGGATTAATGATAAACTGCACGCGGTTGGCAAATCCTGTTTTCAAACTTCCCGAATTATCCTTAAAAATCAATAAATTGCACGTTGCTGGTGGACATTGCAGGGTTCGAACCTGCGACCCCCACGATGTGAACGTGATGCTCTACCGCTGAGCTAAATGTCCAGTCCTTAATATTTGAATGGTGGAGCCAAGGAGGGTCGAACTCCTGACCTCTACAATGCCATTGTAGCGCTCTACCAACTGAGCTATGACCCCAACGCAGGAGTATAATGTACTATCTCATCCCTATTTTCAAGATATTTTCAAATATTTTCCGCCCTTTTTCGAATGATCAGCCTCTTTATATGGCGGGCATCTGCCTCGACAATTTCAAACTCTATTCCCGATGGATGGATAAATGTTTCCCCGCGGGTTGGCATCCTGCCTGCCAAGAACATCACCAAACCACCTAAAGTCTCAAAATTGATTTCTTCATTCTCATTTTTCAGCAAAGGTTTAATTAAATCTATGTCCAGCTTTTCTTCGCATTCCGAGATAAGCATTTTGGCATCTGCGACAAAACTTCCGTCTTGCTTGTTGATAATTTGAGGAAAAATACTCTGATTTTGCTGAATCTCTCCAACAATTTCGGAAACCACATCCTGGAGAGTAACCAAACCGTCGATACCTCCCAGTTCATCAACCACGAGAGCCATATGGTTTGCAGAAGCTTTGATCTCAACTAAAAGTTCAAGTAGTTGAATACTTGGCGCTACATATATGACTTCTTTTAGCAAGGAACGAATGTCGAAAGAATCCGGATTATGGATATAAGGAAGGAAATCTCTCACCCTAACTATTCCCACAACATTATCGAGCGTATCTTTGTAAATAGGGATCTGCGAAAAATTATTTTTGGAGAAAATTTCGATAAAGGAATCCAAACTCGTGTCGATTTTCGTCGCGACAATGTCTGCTCTCGGAACCATGATGTCCTCTGCTGTTAAATCTTTTAGCCCCAAAACATTGGAAACTAAAGCCAGCTCGCTGGTATCATCGGTATTTAATTCCTGGGCAACTTCCGAATCCGCCTCAATAAGATCTTCCAACCGATCGATTAGCGGAACTTCTTGCTCGTGCCTTCGAAAAATTTTGGATAATAAAGCTCTCAATTTAGACATAATTCATTCCTTCATTTAATATGGATTTCCAACTCCAATGGTTTGTAAAATTTTTACCTCCAGGTCCTCCATTTTTTCAGCTTCTTCATCTTCGACATGATCATATCCCAAAAGATGCAGAACACTATGAACAACCAAATGCTTCATATGATCGTCAAAACTCTTCCCTTGCTCTCTCGATTCTTTGTCAATCGTTTCGTATGCAAAAGCTGAGCACCCAAGAACACACGGCATCGCATCCTGCTCTGCATCAACATTGCAACAACCGCAGCCACATCCCGAAGAATCCGAACAATGGCAATCTCCTCCGCATGCGCAATCGAAGTCATCATACTCGGAATCTGATTCCATAGGAAATGACAAAACATTGGTGGGAGAATCGATTCCCCGGTAGGTCTTGTTTAAAACTCTGATCTCATCATCACCAGTACAAAGAACGCTAATTTCGATATCGTCATGTTGCAATTTCAGATAAGAAAAGACTGCCTTCGTTACATTCTCTATTAATTTTTTGATTTCTTTTGAATCCCAATTGTCATTTTCAATTATAATCTCAACTTTCATATTTGCTCTCCTATTAAGCTATGAGAAACTGCATCTATCACGGAAACTTTCACAATATCCCCTATACTTAAACCATTCGCATTATCCACTGTCACAGCCTGATAATACTCACTCTTACCGACAAGCTGTCCTGAATGACGCCCCGATTTCGTCAACAAAACCTCAACATTCTTTCCAACAAATGACTTGTTAAAATCTGACTGCTGTTGATTCAGAATATCTTGCAATCGCCGCAATCTTTCTGTTTTTATATCCTCAGAAATCTGATTTTTCATTTTCGACGCAGGAGTATTTATACGCGGACTATACTTAAACGAATAAGCCTGAGAAAATTTCACTTTTTTCACGAGATCCAGCGTATATTCGAAATCTGCATCCGTTTCTCCGGGAAATCCAACAATAAAATCCGAGGAAAAAGCCATATCCGGACGATAACTCCGCAGCATATCTATCACTTCAAAATACCTTTCCCTACTGTACTTTCGGTTCATTTTTCTCAGAATTTCATCCGAACCCGATTGAACCGGTAAATGCAAAAAAGGCATCAGAATATCAATATCTCGATGAGCCTTGGCTATATCTTCATCAACATCTTTTGGATTCGACGTCATGTACCGCAGCCTCTTCAACCCATCAATCGATGAGAGTTCCCAAAGCAAATGAGAAAGCCGAAAATTTTTACCTGACTCATCCAACCCGTTGTAAGAATTCACATTCTGACCAAGCAAAGTAATCTCCTTCACCCCGCTCGAAACCAAGGATTTTGCTTCGGAAATTATCTCTCTCACACTTCTGGAAAATTCTCTTCCCCTCGTATGAGGCACGATACAATATGTGCAAAAATTGTCGCACCCTTCCTGAATGGTAAGGTATTCGGAAACACTCCTCTCGGACACAGGATCTGATTTGTTGAACTTTTCGAACTTATCTGAAGCATTTAGATTCGTAAGGACCAAGGCATCTAAATCTTTATTTTCAACTAAATCATTAATCTTATCGGAAATGTTTTGGATATCTTGCGGACCTAAAATCATATCGATATACGGATACCTTGCGAGCAAATCTTGTGGTCTGGCCTGAGCTACGCAACCGGCAACAACAATGATAAAATCATCTTCCGCACTTTTATCTTTCAAAATCTTAGCCCGTCCCAAATCAGAAAACAGTTTATCGTCTGCCTTTTCTCTGATACTGCATGTATTAAAAATCAGCAAATTCGCGTTTTCAGCCTCTGTTTCTTTTTTATGTCCTAACGACATCAGAATATCTTCTATCCTCTGAGAGTCGTAGATATTCATCTGACATCCGTAACTTTTGATATAGAATCGCATTATTTTCCTTTTGATTTGCTCCAGTCGCTCATGAATTTTTTCAA
Organism: uncultured Pseudomonadota bacterium; assembly: GCA_902790255.1. Lineage (GTDB taxonomy): Bacteria > Pseudomonadota > Alphaproteobacteria > UBA3830 > UBA3830 > UBA3830. Next base: position 6,319 of record CADARG010000066.1, read on the forward strand.
ACCTATATCAGTCAACGGATGTACAAACACCTGATCCAATACTTTTTCCGGTACTGTAATTGCATCAGTCCCCACCATCGCCGCTTGAATAAAATGATTGATATTCCTGACTGATGCTGACAACACCTTTGTTTCGAAACCGTAGATGTTATAAACCTCAACAATCTCGGCTATAAGATTGATTCCATCCTGACCAATATCGTCCATTCTTCCGATAAATGGTGAAACATAAGTGGCGCCGCATTTTGCCGCCATCATCGCTTGCGGGACGGAAAAACACAAAGTTAAGTTGGTGGAAATCCCTTTACCTGACAGGTTTTTGCAAGCTCTGAAACCATCAAAAGTGCATGGCAACTTCACGCAAACATTCGAATGAATCTTCGCTAAATTCTCTCCTTCTGTCACCATGCCATCAAAATCATTCGATATCACCTCAATACTTATCGGACCATCAACCAATCGACTGATTTTTAGCACGATATCCTGAACATCAACATTTTCTTGCTTGGACAAAATACTAGGATTTGTCGTCACCCCATCCACAAAATCTTTATATTTCTCTATCAAACTGATATCTGCCGTATCAAGAAAAATTTCCATAACGCTCTCCAAAATAACGAAGTTATTTTAATCTAAAATCGAAAAGTTTCATATATAATAATTTCAAGATGAAAAAGATGAGCATATACGAAATATCAAGAATATGCAGTTAGATTGAGTAAAGATTAGATCACTCACGCCTGACAAACTCTCTCAGAATTGCTGAAACGTTATACTTATTTATCAAAAATGTATAAATAATTGTAGCCTTCAAAGCTTTTTTCCAGACGATATCCCAAATTTGTTAAATATTCATCAACTTTTGTTTTTTGATTCGGAAAACTTTCTACAAATATAATTGGTTTATATTTTAGCAAAGTTTCCCTAGCTCCCTGAAATACCGCTAACTCATGTCCTTCTACATCAATCTTTACAAAATCTACTGAGTCTTCTTCAATTTGAATATTATCTAGATGTTCAGTCCCACATTGTAGGGAGCAGGACTAATTCTAAACAATTTTGGTTCAGATTTCCATTTCTTAATGATAAATTCCCACGGAGTTAAGCCGTTCAGGGATTTCAATCGTTTTGCGAAAT
>CADARG010000067.1 GCA_902790255.1 uncultured Pseudomonadota bacterium
TCTTTTCCGAGCCGCAATATCTGCAATGCATGCCTAATCCTCTTACTTTCTACTTTATAATTATATTATCATATAATATATTTATGTGAATACTCTCAAGTTTTTTTCATAGTATATTCTCCTTTTGTTTTTAAGCATGCTAACGCAAGCACACCAGCCCCAACAGAGCCATAAATTTTTTCAATTTTTCCTACACAAAAACTATCTAAAATTGAAGATCTTGTATCACAAATTCACAGATTTGTAAAACACAGACAAATCTGCCACAAAAAGCGCTCCGCGGAGGGCTTAATTCATAATCACCGCAATGTTACTGATTTGCGGAATTTAACATCGCAACTATGTCATCATGACCGTTATCTTTTGCAAACCACATGGCAGAATGCCCCTCGTTATCTGTTAAATCAACACGAGCATCTTCATTCAAAAGATTCTGAACGATTTCTGAATATCCGTTTCTTGCAGCAAACATTAAAGCAGTCCTTCCTGCGTTATTTTGCAGATTGACATTTGCCCCATTGTTTATAAGCCATTTCGCCATCCGCGGCTGCTCCGACTCTAATGCACTCATCAACATCGTGTATCCATTGTTATTTTTTTCATCAATATTTTTTAAATATCCATTCGTGAAAGACGCAAGATTGTCATCGGCCCCATAAGGAATATGATTTTTCCAAGCATTCATCAAACGAATAATATCATCTGGTTCTGGAGTGTTCAGTTGGTCCATTATATCAACATAACCCCATCGAGAAGCCAAGGTAGCCGCAGTATCTCCGTACCTATTTTTGCTATTTACGTTCGCACCGTTATCGATCAGCAGTTTTATCATAAATTTGTTTCGATACATAACTGCTCGCATGAGGTGAGTATCTAAATTTTCTTTTTCCGCAATGCCATCAGCTTTTGCGCCAGCTTTTAACAACTTCCTTGTCATACTGAGCTCAGACTTCTTTGATCCTAATAGGTCTATCATCATGGAATCTATTTCCATTGCAAGCGACAATGGAGCCATTTCCCAATCTCCGCCTATAAGCTCAAGATCAATATTTTCAGACTGCAGTAACATGTCTGTAATTTTTCTTTGACTGGCATTTTCAGACCGTGAAGACAAATTAGAATGTTCCTTTATCATTGAAAGCGTCAACGGCGTCGAACCCTGACGATCTTTGCAATTAACATCAGCACCAAACCCTATCAAAATGCTGGCCAAATCGAAATTGCTATTATCAACGGCAAAAGTCAATGGAATACGACCGTTTGACATCAGAGCATTTATTTCTGCTCCTTCATCTATTGCCTTCACAACTTGTTCAACATTAATATTTTCTGAAAATAATGCAATCTCCAACTTTTGATTTTGCGGTGATCTTTCCTGCGAAATCTGTGCCGGATTCTGCATCCCAAACACAGTCGCCGATGCAAATAACATATTCGAGATAATTAAGGCTTTTTTCATGTTTTTCTCCTTTCCTTTCATAATCTCAATTAGTTATATAACGGTTTTTTCTAAATTTCCAAGAGTAGACAAAAATATTTTTATTTTTTTGTACAAAAAAAAGCAATAACTGTCCAAAATAAAGCCTCTGTATTGCACCGCAAATGTATTTACGAGATTAATAACAATTTGTTAACTTTTGGTTGATAGAATTCCAGCGGTTAATGGAGTTTTTGTATGGAAATCACGAGAAAAGAATTCGTATTTTTGTCGGCGTGGATAGTCATAATCGGGCTCGGAATGTTGTTTTCGGAGATCGATCCGTTTGCGGAAAAAGGACTTTATCTGTCTGTTGCTGTCGTTTGCGAATTATGGTGTGCATTTCGTTTGCCGGGTTCGAAATCTCTGTGGATTTTCCCCAAAAGTGCAAGACATTCTGAATATCGAGAAACCCGCATTGTATCGTTTATTTTTCTGTGGTTCCTGATGCTGACTCTGCCAAAAGGATTCGACCTTTTTGTTTATTATTTATTCTTGCTTTTCATCGAGAAAACCATCTTCTTTTGTTCATTGTCGAGGAAGGAAAGAATCGCTTTGTTGCGCAAAATCTTCCCTCCGTACAAAAAATACGGAACGCTCTCCGTCATTTTTGCAGCAGCCGGATTCTTGCTTTTATTGCTGCTTAGTTTTCGGATAGGCGAGGGACTGGCAAGATGTGCTGTTTAGATTTGGAGAAATAAAATCAGATTAACGAAAAATTAACGAATTTTTGTTACAATGTAGTCATAGACATTTGGAGATATACATGCAAGGACGTTTTTCTCGGATATTTGAGCTTTTTAATCAAAGAAACACCGAATATTATCAGCAGGCGTTCGACAAATTGGAGAAAGAAAACAAAACCACCTTCAATTTTGCGGCGGGATTTTTTCCGCTATTGTGGTTAGTTTTCAGAAAAATGTACGGATGGGCGATACTGTTGATATTGGCAAATTTCGGAATTCGAAGAATTTTGTATGCATTGTGCACGAGCTCCTCATCAAGAAATGTAAGTTATATATTTTGGTTGATTGTGTTTGTCGGTTTCGGATTTTTCGGGAACAATCTATATTATAAGCATGTGAAATCTAAAATCGCGAAAGGTTATGCCGAAATTGCGGACTATAATTCAATTGACCCGGTGTGGGGTATATTCTTAGTAATTATAGAGAATTTCGTTACTTTGATGCTTCCTATTGCTCTTGCAGGAACTTTCGAAAAAAGGTTGTTATTAACCGCTGTTTCAGTATTTATTATAGCCGTTTCATGGACAATTGATTACAAAAGAGAGTCAGTCGAACCAATCGAAGTCACGAAAGAATCCGTAAACCAATATTTAAAAAAATCAAGTTCCAAGTATTTAGCGTTGTATTTTATAACGATGTTTCTTACTTATGAATTAGGCATATGTTATTGGTCAATGCTGCAGGTGCATAAGAGTTACGCGAGGTTGCGCCAATCGGACGAAAAGAGTCGCGTTGAAAAAATAACGCGGACTGTTCCTGAAAACGCACCTGTTAACTTTCCAAATAAAGACATTTGGTCATTGCTAAGTGAAAATAATTAAAATTGAACATTAACGAAAAATTAACGAATTTTTGTTACGATATAGTCATAGACATTTGGAGGTAGATATGAAAGGAAGATTTTCTCGGATATTTGAGCTTTTTAATCAAAGAAACACAGAATATTATCAGCAGGCGTTCGACAGATTGGAGAAAGAAAACAAAACCACCTTCAATTTTGCGGCGGCGTTTGGCTCATATGCATGGTTGGTTTTCAGAAAGATGTACAGATTGGCGACGCTGTTTATATTGGTATATGGCGGAATTATGATATCGCTGAATGAGTTTTGTCAAAATTCTAAAACGGTAAACTTAATTTCAGCTGTTCTCTTTTTAGTTATATTTCTGGGGTTCGGATTTTGCGGAAACAGCCTGTATTATAAGCACGTGAAATCTAAAATCGCAAAAGGTTACGCAAAAATTACGGACTATAATTCAATTGATCCGGTATGGGGTATAGTCGTAGTCGGGTTGGTGGTGCCGTTTTTATCCGGAATTTTTTCTGGAATTTTTGCAGTAACAAACGTTGGCTCAAAAAGTGTTCTTCAACTGTTAGTTACGTTGATGCAGGTATTTTTCATAGCGATTCCGTGGGCGATTGATCACAAAAAGTTTCACTCGCAGGAATCCGTTGAACCCGTGGAGGTTACAGATGAATCCGTAAACGTGTACTTGGAGAAAGCGAATCCTAAACGCTTAACTGTGTCGATGGGTATTTATGTGATTTCTTATTTGTTGCTTCTGCCTGTGGTGATTGTTGCTGGTATGAAATATATTAGGTAAGAAAATATTGAGTCAGTTAGATAAAATAGCGGAAGAGCTCGACAAAGTGCCGAATGAGAAAGCGAAAAAAGGTACAAAAATTCTAGATGATAAAGAAATAAAGAAACAGCTGGATGAAATAGATGAACTTAACAAAAGAATTATAGAAAAGCAAAAATTAGGTAAAACCAGTAAAACCGATGAATCTATGAGAAAAGACCTAGATGCGTTGCATGACGCATGGGCGAAGCTGGCAAAAGATGTAAAGAAAAAGAAGAATTCCCCGGAAGTCCCTGCGAAAACAGCGGAGCATAGAAATAGTCAAGTGAAATCAGTTAAGATCGAGGCTATCGTTGCGAAAAGTGACGGTACAGTTGATGGAAATAGTCAAGTGAAATCAGCTGAGATCGAGGAAGAAGTCGCGGACTGATGGTGTATTTGGATACCTTTGTCCCGAAAATGGCATCTTTGCGAACCGAAAGTTG
>CADARG010000068.1 GCA_902790255.1 uncultured Pseudomonadota bacterium
AAAAAAAATTCTCTAAAAGAAGCTTTAGCGCTGTATATTGCTACCCCAAAACAAGTAAGAACAAATCCAGCCGCTTTTTTCAACACAGTTGTTATCTTCACTCCTAAGCCAGGACTGTTTGATCCGGATAACCCTCCAGAATGAAGCACTGTGTGGATTATAATCAAAGTTTAAATTTAATTTTCCACCCTTCTCTTATAGAAAATATATATTGCTGGACGATTCCGCCGATGTCTTGTTGTCCCCAACACTTAATTCGAAAATAAGAACTGTATTTTTTTACCAATAATTAACTAATTCTCATCAGAATATCCTTGTATGGATTTTTGTAACAAAGGGTACGACTTGAAACGGTTGTGTAAAACAATATTTACGAAAGTAAGTAAAAATGCTTTATTTTTAATTTTTTCGTTGTTGGCGACGTCAATTTCTTTATGCGAACCTCCTTCAGATGTTGTTGAAAATTTGTACGATAAAATGTACGTAATATCTTTAGATCGCACTCCAGAACGATATGCTCACGTAAAAAAGCAGTTGGACAGATTTAATTTAAAATACGAAAGATTCTCCGCAGTTGATGGTAAATTGATAACCGTAACAGATATGGAAGAAAATAAGACTATCCCTTGGGGAGAAATATATACCAAAGGATATCGTTATGGAGCTACGTTAAAAATAACTCAGCAAAATAAATACGCCGATGCGGAATTTTTCTACAAAACAGATCGTTGCATATTGAACCTGGGAGAATTTGGGTGTGCTATGAGCCATCGTGCTATATGGGCTGATGTTGTAAAGCATAATTACAAGCGGATAATTGTTTTAGAGGATGATGTTATCTTGGAAGATAATTTTCACGAAAAATTATCTTTAATTATGAGGAATCTTCCCAATGATTTTGATATATTTTTCTTGGATATCGGAACATTTTTACCTGGATCAAATAAAACCTGTTTTCTGCCTCCAAATTTTTGGCTTAGTAAATTTTCGAATACATCATCCCCTCACTACGCAAGAATAAAGCCTAACAATGTAAATTTATGGGGATCGCATGGATACATAATAACTTATGATTCTGCAAAAAAACTTTTAGAAAAAACAAAATTTATGAACATTCCCATCGATAATTCAATTATATTTTCAGGATTAAAATTATATATTTCAAAAATAAAGTTATTGTCCGGAGCGGAGGGAAATTCTGTAATTCGTGAAGATAATAAAAATTAAATCACTTTGACTTTAAACTTCTCTCATAAAAAAACATGTACTGCTGGATGATTCCGCCGATGTCTTGTAAGCTCCAGCGCCCGAGAGAAAAATCGTTGTGATAACGTACTTCTAGGATTCTTTTTATCCAAACATCGACGGGAAAAGCCTCGATTTGATGCAGTCCGAACAGCGCAATGCAGTTTGCGACTTTATCCCCTACTCCGTGCAAAGTTTTCAGGTATTCCAGTGATTCGGAATATTTCATTTTTTTCAATTTTTCTAAATCGAAACTTCCATTGGATACAGATTCTGAAAATTTCAACAGATAATTTTTGCGATACCCCAATTTAATGGAATCCAAATCTTTCTCTCGAAAATTTAAAAAGTCCGTCGGAGTTGGGAACCTTTCTCCATTTATCTCACATAGTTTTTTGAGACAATTTTTAATTCGTGGAATGTTATTTTGCTGGGAAATGATAAAGGAAACCATCATTTCCCAAAGATCTTGGCGAAGAATACGCAAACCCGAACCGTAATTTACGGCTTTGATCAAATACTCATCGTTTGTTGCAAGAATTCTTCTTTTGATTTCGCTGTAATCAGTTTGCAAATCGAAATAATTGAACCAAAAATCATCGAATTCTTTCCGATCGCAATAAAAAATATGAGAATCTTCTTTTTTCTGAATTTTCAGAAATCGATTCAAGGCAAATATTTTCCACATACCACTTTCAACACGATACATGCGAAAACACTGCCCCGAATCGGCGATCTGCTCGATATCGAAATCCTTCAGTTTGAAAGTCAGCATGAACTAACTCAGAGAAATTTCGTTATCCAAATATTTCACTGTGTATTTCGAGCCTTCGACGATTTCTCCGCTGATAATTTTCTTCGCGATTAAATCATATAGATTTTTCTGTAACGCTCTTTTCAGCGGACGTGCTCCATAGGCCGGATCGTATCCGATTTCGCAGAGCCAATCTTTAAACGAATCATCGATTTCGAGATCGATATGTTTTTCGCTCAGTCTCTTATTTAATTCACGAAGTTGAATATCCACGATGCCTTTCATATTCTGTTTCGACAAATTATTGAACACCAAAATCTCGTCTAAACGATTCAACAATTCAGGTCGGAAATTCATTCTTACGACATTCATTACCTGATCTTTTACGGCTTTTTTGTCCGCAGATTGAGAAAAATATTCCGATCCTAAATTCGAGGTCAAAATGATAATGGTGTTTTTGAAATTTACGTTACGTCCGAGACCGTCAGTCAGATGACCTTCATCCAAAACCTGCAACAGAATATTGAAAACATCGTTGTGGGCTTTTTCGACCTCATCGAAAAGAACCACTGAATAAGGACGCCGCCGCACTGCCTCGGTCAGCTCTCCTCCCTGCTCATATCCAACATATCCCGGAGGTGCTCCGATCAATCGCGACACCGAATGCTTTTCCATATATTCAGACATATCGATGCGGACCATATTGGTTTTATCATCGAACAAAAATTGCGCCAACGCTTTTGATAACTCGGTCTTACCAACTCCAGTCGGTCCGAGGAAAAGGAATGAGCCCAACGGTTTGTTCGGATCGGAAATTCCTGCGCGCGACCGACGAATGCAATCAGCGATAGCGTCAACTGCATCGTCTTGTCCTACAACACTTTCTTTAAGTTTTGATTCGATGGACAACAGTTTTTCTTTTTCTCCCATCAGCATTTTTTCCACGGGAATTCCTGTCCAGCGAGAAACCACCACAGCGATATCATCTGAAGTCACTTCGTTGCGCTTTTGGTTTGCCGACTCAAGTTTCTGGCATTCTGCTAATTTCTTTTCTAGATCTGGAAGCTTGCTATACAGCAACTCCCCTGCCCTTGCGAAATCAGCATTTCGTTGAGCGACCTCAGCTAAGTTTTTCGTTTCATCGATTTTTTCCTTCAGGAGTTTTATCTCATCGATATTTTTTTTCTCAAGATTCCATTTCGCATTGAGATCAGCCGATTTCTTCTCCAATTCCGTTAATTCTTTTTGCAATTTCTGAAGTCTTTCCTTTGACGCATCATCGGATTCTTTTCTTAAAACTTCTTGTTCGATTTTCAGTTGCATTATTTTACGATCCAACTCGTCGATCTCCTCGGGTTTGGAATCCAAAACCATTTTCAGACGACTGGCTGCTTCGTCCATAAGGTCGATAGCTTTGTCCGGAAGAAATCTGTCGCTGATATATCTGTTGGAATAATTGCAAGCAGAAATAATCGCCGAATCGCTGATACGAACACCGTGATGCAGTTCGTACTTTTCTTTCAGACCTCGCAAAATCGAAATCGAATCTTCGACTGTCGGCTCCGTAACGAATACCGGCTGAAATCTTCGAGCAAACGCAGAATCTTTCTCGATATATTTCCGATATTCATCAAGGGTAGTCGATCCAATGCATCGCAATTCACCTCGCGCCAAGGCGGGCTTCAACATGTTGGACGCATCCATCGCGCCATCCTGACCTGCGCCCATTAAAGTATGAATTTCATCGATAAATAAAACTATATTTTCGTTATTCGAAACCTCTTTGAGCACAGCCTTCAGACGTTCTTCAAATTCTCCTCGGAATTTCGCTCCGGCAATCAGCTGTCCGACATCCAACGACATGATTTTCTTATTTTTCACAGAATCCGGAACGTCATTCTTGATGATACGATTGGCCAATCCTTCAACAATTGCTGTTTTTCCCACCCCAGGTTCTCCAATCAAAATAGGATTGTTCTTCGTTCTGCGAGATAACACCTGAATGGTTCGTCTAATTTCTTCATCTCGCCCGATAACAGGGTCTAATTTCCCTTTGCTTGCCGCATCAGTAATATCTTTTGCGTAGCGATTCAGCGCATCGAATTCCGACTCGGCATTTTCTGAATTTACTTTGTTATTCATTCTAATACC
>CADARG010000069.1 GCA_902790255.1 uncultured Pseudomonadota bacterium
CGTGCGGGCGCAACCGTGTAATACTTGTCCCATAATTCCTCCTTTTCTTTCGATTCTAACTTGTATTCTCCATCCCTACAATGTGGGACGAAACATCTAAGAGGATAAAATGAGACGGAGCTTGATGAGTACCTTCGTATAGGGGAAGAACTGAGTAAAGAGAAGGAGTTTGAAGGAAAGCAGTTTTTTCCTTTAAGCCGTATATGGATTGGAAATACGGAAGAATCAGTGAAGCAGATGCTGTCCGAAGTGCTGCCATAAATACAGGAACGGAGGTGGCAACTTATTTAAATTTACCAATGCATATTGAATAGCATCAAAAATGGGATCGAATTTTTGTCGTAAAGCTCCGATTTTCCGTTTTAAATGGCGCCAGAAATGTTTCGATTGATTTCAAATCGGGTGAATGCAGAGGCTGATATACGGGGCAATAACTTGCTTTTTCGTTCGCTTCTCGGACTTTCGGAGATTTGTGAATACTTGCGTTGTCCATTCTCAAATTTTAGTCTGGGAACTGCTTCGTATAATTGCTTCCCTTTGAGCTCCCGACAATTCTCTATGCAAATGCCTGTCGATGCCTGACTCATCAACGAAAACCAGACTATTTTTGTTCTGTTTTTTTACGAATTCTATAAATTTTTTCCGTAACCCCAAGCGCAGATTTTCGATGTAAACTACTGTTATTGATTTTCCTGATAATTTTCTCTATTAAGGCATGCACCCGCTTATTTTTTGCTTACTATATTACTATATAATCTTCTTTATAAAAAAATAAACACGTGTACCAATAAACTTAATCCGAAATCACCTTCCAAACAGGACCGTTTTTCGTGTCTTCGATTTTGATTCTGTTTTCCAAAAGATAATTTCGAACTTCATCAGCTTTTTGGAAATCTTTCGCTAACTTTGCTTGCTGTCTTTCGTCAAGCAGCTTCCGTATCTCATCTTCAGATAATTTAGCTTCTCTTTGGAACCAATTTGTTCTGAAAAGCAATCCTAAAATAGACGCTTCTTTCTTTAAAATTGAGCAAAGACGATTTTTCTCGGTTTGATTGTCTGTTTTGTAAATCTGATCGGTGATTTCCAACAGCTGTTGTAATGCTAACGAAGTATTCAGATTATTGCAAAGCGCGGCGATAACTTTGCTTTCGAAATCGACATCTTCGGAGATTTTTGTGGCAGAACTTAAAGCTCCATACAATCTGTCGAGAGCGGATTTCGCCTGATTCACAATTTGGTCTGTCCAGTTCAGAGTTTTTTGGTAATGGGTGGACAGTAACACGTAACGAATAATCTCTCCATCGTATTTTTGTAGAATTTCATCAAGAGAAATAATATTTCCGAGAGATTTAGACATTTTCTGATTGTCTACTAGCAAAAGACCGTTGTGAACCCAATAATTCGCCATCAAACATCCGAAGGCTCCGAAATTTTGCGCAATTTCATTTTCGTGATGTGGGAAAATCAAATCCTGACCGCCTGCGTGAATGTCAAACTGTCTTCCCAGATATTTAGAACTCATCGCCGAGCATTCTATGTGCCATCCCGGACGACCTTTTCCGAAAGGACTGTCCCAACTAGGTTCGTTTTCTTTCGACGGTTTCCACAAAACGAAATCGAGCGGATCTTCTTTGTAAGGAGCGACTTCTACACGGCTTCCAGGAATCATGTCCTCTACGCTTCTTTTCGATAATTGTCCATAATTGCTCAGTTTTTTAACACGAAACAAAACATGACCTTCAACAACGTAGGCGTACTCATTTTTTATAAGCAGATTTATGATGTCTAACATCTCTTTTATGTGGAAAGTTGCGCGCGGTTCATAGGTCGGAGAAAGGACATTCAGCCGATCCGTGCTTTTGTGAAATTCTGCAATGACTTCATCGGTCAATTCTTTGATAGAAATATTTCTTTCGTAAGCGCGCCTGTTGATTTTGTCGTCGACATCGGTGAGATTTCTTACATAGGTAACGTTTCCGTAAAGCTGTTTGAGCAGACGGAACAATACATCGAACACAACAAGAGGTCTGGCGTTTCCGATGTGCGGACTGGAATAAACTGTCGGACCGCAAGCGTACATGCGAACATTGGTTGGATCAATAGGCTCAAACTTCTCTAACTTGTTGGTCAGAGAATTATATAAACGTAATGAAGTCATTATAAATTTTCCTCAATTCTTTTCTTTATTTTTTCATATCCCAATAACTCGAAGATCTTTCTTAATTCCGGTCCTCTTTCCTGATTCGTCAGTACCATTCGGATCGGATGAAACAAATCCCGTCCTTTTTTCCCGGAAACTTTTTTCAGTCGGGAAATCCAATCGTCGAAATCAACTGTCGGCGAAAGAGTTTCCAGCATCTGATGAAGATAATTTTCCTCTATATTTTCAACGCACTTCGAAATATTCTTATAAAAAATTTCATACCAAAAATCAATCTCTTTCAAAGTATTGATATTTCCTTTGATTGTTTCCCAAAATTCCTCGGAAATTTGAGTTAAGATTTTTGATTTTATTTCGTCAAAAGATTTTTCGGAGATAACTTTTTTCGTTAAAAGTTCCACATCTCTGACATTAAATTTCGGGGAAGACAGACTCATTTTTTCGAAAGAAAATTCTTCGATTAAATCCTCGAGCGAATTTCTGTGATCGACATTGTTGGAAGTTCCCAACGATGACAGCACATTGATAATTGCTTGAGGTTCCATTCCGGCGTTGCGCAAATTCACCATACTTAAAGACGAACTTGTTCTTTTAGATACATCTTGTCCGTCTATTGAAGATAACAGCGGAACATGAGCAAACTGCGGAGCGTTCCCCGAAATCGCTCGGAACATATCAATCTGAGCGGCGGTATTTGTTATATGATCATCTCCGCGAATGATATGAGTTATTCCGATATTGACATCATCAACAACGGAAGCAAAGGTGTAAACATAAGAACCATCGGGCTTAATTATGATCGGGTCGCTTACGCTGTTCAAAGGAATGGAAATTTTCCCGTGAACGAGATCGTTCCACTCCACAGTTTCGGTCTCATTCAATTTGAATCGCCAATATTTTTTGATGCCTTTCTTTTCAAGGTCAGCTTTTTCTTCATCAGATAAATGCAGAGACGCGCGATCATAAACAGGAGGTATTCCTTGTGATGCTTGAATCTTTCTTTTCAAAGAAAGTTCGTCTTTTGTTTCATAGCAAGGATAAACTCGACCAATTGATTTCAAATATTCCAGGGCTTCATTGTATTTCGAAAAATGATTGGACTGTTTATAAAATTCATCCCATTTAAATCCGAGCCATTTCAGGTCTTCCAGAATTAAATTTTCAGACTCAATCGTAGAACGCTCTTTGTCGGTGTCATCAATGCGGAGTACGAACTTACCCCCTTGATTTTTAGCGAACAAATAATTCAGCACTGCAATTCGAACATTTCCGACATGCAACATTCCGGTAGGGGAGGGAGCAAACCTTACTTTTATGTTCATGAGTTTTCCAAAGGCTTATTTTGTGGCTTTTTCAATAACCTTTGCCACCAACCACTCTTTTTCTTGCTAGAATTTGGAGAAATGCCCGTATTCCTCAATTCTTTCTTTTGATAGGACTGCATAACTCTGGAAACAATTTCCTGTTGATATTTACTTACCTCTATTGGGGCTTGAAAATCGATTTTTCCTTCTTTTAACTCAGGAATCTCAGGAGTAGATTTTTGTTCTCTCAAATTTTTCTCAGAAAGATTTTGCGAGCTAACAATTTCTGATTCATTGACCTCAACTTCGTTTTTGGGGAAAGTTTTTTTTCTGGCCACCTCTTCCTTTTTCGTGGATTTACTAGTTTTCAAAACCTTTTTTCTTGATTTTTTATCAGATACATCAGTCTTTTTTGCACTTTCTTCTGATTTGTCGTTGGACTCACTAACATTCGTTTTGTAAGACCTTTTTTTTACTTTTATATTAGCATGTTTAGTTGTTTTAGTGGTTTCCTGCGTAGAAATATTCGATGATTTCTGTTCAAGAATATTTTCAGAATCAGTTTCTTTTACTACAGGTTCTTGTACTATTCGACCTACTAAAACTACATGATTTAACATATGGCACCTCCCTTCAGTGAATAATATTACCATACTT
>CADARG010000070.1 GCA_902790255.1 uncultured Pseudomonadota bacterium
ACAGGAACGGATGAACACGGAATTAAAGTTGCGCGTTCTGCAGAAAGAGCGAACATGGATGTCCATGAGTTCAGCGACATGATGTCGCAAAAATTTCGAGATATGTCCTCATCAATGAACATTAAATATGACGATTTCATTCGTACGACAGAAGATCGTCACATAAAAGCTGCTCAAAAATTGTGGACACTGATTGAAAAGGATATTTATAAAAGTACTTATTCTGGCTGGTATGATCCGAGAGATGAAACCTTTGTAGCAGGAGACGACATAGTTAATGGAATTGCTCCGAGTGGAGGTAAAGTTGAGTGGATGGAGGAAGAATCTTACTTTTTCAGACTTTCAGCTTATCAGGACAAATTATTGGACTATTACGAATCTCATCCTGATTTCATTATGCCGGAAAGCCGTCGTAACGAGATTGTTAGTTTTGTAAAAAGTGGATTGAAGGATCTCTGTATATCGCGAAGCAAATTCGACTGGGGAATTCCTGTTCCAAATGATAAACAACATGTGATGTATGTTTGGATTGATGCATTAACAAACTATATCACATCATTAGGCTTCCCGGATAATCAGGAGAATGTGAACACTTTCTTCCCTGAGTGCATTCATATCGTAGGGAAAGAAATTTTGCGATTCCATTCTGTGTATTGGCCAGCGTTTTTGATGGCAGCAGGTCAGCCTCTGCCGAAAAGAATTTTTGCTCATGGGTGGTGGACCAGCGAAGGTCAGAAGATGTCTAAATCTATTGGAAATGTCGTGAATCCTTTCGAGATTGCCGAAAAATACGGGCTTGATTGCCTGCGCTACTTCCTGATGAAAGAGGTTCGTTTTGGAGAGGATGGTGACTTCTCTATGGAAGGTTTGAAAAACAGAATTTCTTACGATTTAGCAAATGATCTCGGAAATTTGGTGCAGCGAGTCCTAGCTTTCATACAAAAATCGAATGGTCATTTCAGTCCGAATTATAATTTTTCTGATGAGGAGCAGGTTTTGTTCGATCATTCTAAACAACTAATCTCGAAATTGCGTCCATTAATGGATAATCAAGATTTGAACGGCACATTATCAACAATTTGGGAGCTAATCGCAGAATCTAACAAATTTGTAAACGACCAAAAGCCGTGGGAATTAGCAAAGCAAAAGAGCCCGAAATTAGCGACAGTCTTGACTGTGCTGTGTGAAGCAATCAAAACGATAGCTTTTGCAATTGCTCCGTTTATGCCGGAAACTGCTCGAAAGATTTTCGGATATTTGAATGTAAAGGGAGACTCCTTTACTGAAATTGATGAGAAATTTTCAGAATGTGATTTGCCGAAGCCATCTCCGTTATTCATGAAGGTAAATTAATGCTGATTGATTCACACTGTCATTTATCTTTTTCGGGTTTCGATAGTTTTTTGATATCTCGCCTTGCGGATAAAACTCCAGAATATTATTCTGTGGATCTGCTGGTAGACAGAGCTGTCCGAGCAGGTGTGAGGTACATGATAAACATCGGAACTCATCTATCGGATGTCGAGCAGATCGCAAAAATTTCCGAAAAGTTTCCGAATGTTTTCAGATCAATTGGAATCCATCCAGAATATGCAAAAGAACATTCTGAAAAATTTTCTTTTAATGATATGAGAAGGATTTTTCGAAAGCATTGTGAAAAAGTAAATACCGTTGCGATAGGAGAAATCGGTCTGGATTATTATCTCAGCGATGCGAAAGAGGATCAAAAGAAAATCTTTCATTTTCAGCTAGAACTGGCTGAAGAATTTGAACTACCTGTGTCTATCCACTCTCGTGAAGCTTGGTCGGATACAATGGAAATTCTTGAAGATCATCCTAAAATAACAGGAGTTATCCATTGTTTTTCGGGAGAAAAGGAATTTGCTGAAAGAGTTCTTAAGACTTCGTTTTATTTGGGGATAGGCGGAACTTTAACTTTCAAAAAAAACAGCATTTTACAAGAGACGGTTCGAGATTTACCTATTGATCGTATTTTACTTGAAACAGACGCTCCGTTTTTAGCCCCTGTTCCTTTCCGTGGTAAAGTAAATGAGCCGGCTTTTGTCATTCACGTTGCAGAAAAAGTTTCGGAGCTAAAAAATATTCCCCAAAAAGAAATTGAAGTTGCAACCAGCAAGAACTTTTCTAAATTATTTAAGAAAGCGAATATTTACGATGCTTAGTTTTTAATAATCAAAAAAGTTAGGAATAAATTTATGAATAAAAAACGTGTTTTTCTACTCTTGTTTTGTGCTCTGTTTTTTGCATTTCAATACGGAATGAAATCGGCGATTCCAAATGTATTAAACGAAAATTTGCGTATCTATTTCAAAGCTAATGCAACACAAATTGGTTTTCTGTTCAGTTTGTCCTTCTTAGCCTATACAACAATGCAGATTCCAACTGGCTTGATCATAGACAGAATCAGCGTAAAGAAAATTATCGTATTGTCCTTTTTCTTCTTCTCCCTCGGATTAATCGCTTTTGTATATTCACCAAATTATGTTTACGCAACTATTTCTCAGGTAATTCTTGGTGTCACATCTTCTTTCGCTCTGATTATGCTTATGAAAGTTACAAATGATTATTTTTCGCCAAAAAAAGTAGCAATCGTTTCAGGACTAGCCATGTCAGCAGGAGGATTGGGACCTGTAATATGCAATCCTATGATGGCGCATCTTACTTTAAGATTCCAATGGCAAAACGTTGTGACGTGTTGTGGACTTCTGGGAATTCTTTGCGCCGCTATAGTCTTCTTTGCGATAAAAGAGAAAGATTTAATTAAACATACTGCTAAAAACAAGTCTCATTCCATAATTCAGGATATAAAAACGGTAATTTCCGATAACCGATATATAAGAATCAGTATTTTTTCAATGACAGTTTGGGGGGCTTGCTCTTCTTTCTGTGATGCTTGGGGAGTCCCATTGTTAACATATGTTCACGAAATACCAAGAGAAGAAGCGGCTTTTGCAATTAGTTTCGCTTATACAGGAATGATTATTGGTAGCTCACTGTCAGCTTTTCTCTCTGAAATGTTCAACAGTTATAAAAAAGTCATGCTGGGAGAGGCTGTTTGTTTTATGATTTCACTCGGAATAATTAGCTTTGCTCATCTTTCAATAATCTCATTGTGCATAATTCTATTTGTTATGGGAGCTTTCGCCATGTCGCAATTTTTGGCATTTCCATTGGTATTATCCTTGTGCGATAAAAAACTTAGCGCAACTGTAACCGGTATTGTTAACACTATCACCATGCTCGGATGCACAATTTTAGTTTCAGTAATTGGATATGTTTTGGATTGGTCCAAAGGTACGAACCCAACTTACAGCGCTATAGATTATAGATGCAGCATGATCGCTTCTGTAGCTTCAGTATTAGTCGGAATCGTTGTTTTGGCTTCAGTGAAAATTACCCTATCAAAAAATACAAGGAGAAAACAAGGCTGAAATTTCAAAGCTCAGGATCTCCTTTTAGACCCAAATAACTCTCCCTATTTCACACCATTTGAAGAGTTCTGCTTTTTTGGTGCTTCCTTTTGCTCTTACTTATTTTTTTTCTGCATTTTTCGTGATCTTTTTTCTAACTCATGGGGAGTTTTCCCACTCACATCCATCCTATTTCCCTTATCTGTATATTTCCCCATTAAGCTTTGAATTTTATCATGAAGAGCTTTAACTTTTTCTCTAAAACCGTTCAAAGTTGGATTATATTCCGTATCATTTGGGTGAAGTTTTATCAATTTGGACCAAGTTTCTTCCGTATTTCGATATAAAGTTTCGCAAATCTCCGTCCAGTCCTTTTTTATTGAATCTCTTGCATTGTTACCAATATTGGAAACATCGAATATTTCCGCACTAAAT
>CADARG010000071.1 GCA_902790255.1 uncultured Pseudomonadota bacterium
AATCAATATTTTTTTGTTATGTACTTGAAAGTTTAAAAGAATATGCTAAAAGATCCTGATTTAAAAAGGTTATTATCTTTTAGAAAGAATTTTATACAAATACTAATTGGTGTTCTGTGTTTGCTCTTAATTGGTAATTTATACCTTCTTCAGGTCAAGCACTCTCAAAAATATCGTTTAATGTCGGATCGAAACAGAATAAGAGTTTTTCCTATAGTTCCCAAGCGCGGACGGATAATATCATCGGACAATAAAGTGATAGCTTTTTGTAATTACAGATATAAATTAGTTATGGGTTATTGCTCGAAAAAAGTTTTTGAGGAAAATATCAAAATTCTGGACGAATATCTCCATTTTACGAAAGATGAAAAAGAAAATTTATTCAGTTTGCGAAAAAAGCGATTGCCGAGCATTACTATAAGGGATAAACTGTCTCGCGACGAGTTTGCGAGAGTATCGATGAACCTCTTTCGATTGAGGGGAGTTAATATCTTAAATACTTTTTCGCGGTACTATTCAATGCCATTGGAATTTAGTCATTTAATAGGATATACATCAAAAAATATTGATGAATTTCGGGTCCTGATAGGGAAAACAGGACTAGAACAGTTTTTTGATAAAAAACTTCGTGGAAATATCGGAAATATTCAAAAAGAAGTTAATGCGTCAGGGGGTAATATTCGAACCATTGATCAAGAAAATCCCATCAATGGTGAAGATATCAAGCTAACTATAAATTCTGAAGTGCAAAAGTTTATATACGATTTATTGAGTCAATATAAAGTCGGAGCCTGTTGCGTTCTTGATATGAATGGAAATATTGTTGCTCTGGTTTCATTTCCCGGATATGACATCAATTCTATGAGTTTAGGGATTTCCCAAGCACAATGGAATAAGCTCAGCACTGACAAATATAAACCGTTATTAAACAGATTCAGCAGTTCAGTATATCCTCCAGGATCGGTTTTTAAGATAGTAACAGCATATGCTGCATTGTGTGAAGGAATTATATCTCCGAAAGACAGAATTTTATGTCTAGGCGGAGTAAGACAGGACGACAATGTGTTTCACTGCTGGCATAGAGGAGGGCATGGCAAGCTGAACATATATGAGGCTCTTAGTTATTCCTGTGATTGCTATTTTTTCCAAGTAGCGAAGAAGTTAGGCATTCAAAGATTAGATAAATATGCTCGAGAGTTGGGATTCGGGAGAAAAACAGGTATAGAATTGCCGAACGAAAAAACTGGATTGATTCCGAATAAAGAATGGAAATTGATTCATCGAAAGAGCTATTGGAAAACTTATGAGACAATGATAGCCAGTATAGGTCAAGGATATGTTCTTACAAGCTTAATTCAGATAGCATCCATGATGGGTAAAATTTACAGCAATGATCTGAATTATTCTCCGACTTTGCTGTTGACAGCTCTATCAGATGATCGAAAAAAAATTCCAATTTCTTTGAATAAGGAAGCTTGTAATGTCATAAAAAAAGCATTGCGTATGGTTTGTGATACAGGAACCGCTCGAAATTCATGTCGTACAGTTTACGGAATTGCAGGGAAAACAGGATCATCTCAGGTTAGATCAATAAAGGCAAATGAAGTTGGTATTAATCAGCAACTTATCGACTGGAAATATCGAGATCATGCTTTATTTGCAGGAGTAGCTCCAAGTGATTCTCCGAAATATGTGGTAGCCGTTTTAATTGAACATGGTGGAGGAGGGGCATCGGTAGCTGCACCTATTGCTCGAAAAATTTTTGATAAGTTACTGGAAAAAGATGCGAAATAAAGTTGTTTTAAAAGAAATAAAAATATTTTTTATTTTATTTTTTGCGGTGATTTTGATGAGTATTCTGGGACAAATCATCGCTTTTGTAGGATTTGAAACACAAGTAAAGAAGCATGTTATAAAAATAATATTCGGATTTGTGATTTTGTTTGGTATTTCGCAAATAAATATTAAATTTTGGAAGAGTTTTGCTTACTTGATATATGTATTAAATTTGCTTTGTTTGTTGTTGGTAAGTTTATTAGGTGCTACGAAGTTAGGCGCTCAACGTTGGATAGATTTCTATTTTTTCTCATTTCAGCCATCTGAATTTATGAAACTATCTTTAATTTTTGCGATATCTTTTTATTATTCAGATCTGTCCGAATATGAGTTAAAGGAAGCGAAATCCCATTTATTTCCGTTTTTTCTGACAGTCGTTCCTGCATTTATAATTTTGAGACAGCCCGATTTGGGAACTGCAATGTTGCTATCAGGAGTGGGTATCGGAATGATTTTTCTTGCAGGAGTTCCCACAAAGGCTTTTATTTGGTCTGCAGTTGGATTTTTGGGAATTTGTCCTTTAGGATGGCATTTTCTTCGTGATTACCAAAAAAATCGAATCCTGAATTTTATCGATCCCGACAGAGATCCGTTTGGAACAGGTTATCACATTTTGCAGTCGAGAATCGCAATAGGTTCGGGGCATATTTTCGGAAAAGGATTATTTCAGGGAACTCAAAGCAACTTGAATTTTCTCCCGGAAAAGCATACAGATTTTATTTTCACCACTATATCGGAGGAATTGGGATTTGCAGTCTCAGTTTTTATAATTTTATTGTTCGTAGCGCTAACATATTTCCTTTTTTGGATCGGAGGTGAGAGCAAAAGCAAATTTTCGCGCTATTTGAGTTTCGGTTTGGGATTAATGCTGTTTCTACATGTTTTTATTAATATTGGAATGGTCTTGGGAATTCTGCCCGTTGTCGGAGTGCCGCTGCCATTTTTATCTTACGGGGGAAGTTCCCTGATTACATTCATGATTAGCTGCGGATTGGTGATTTCAATGGCGTCGAAGTCGAGGGGGTAAATAGAATACGTCAGTTATTCGCAGGTGCTGTCCCGCTAAATAACTCATTTTTTGGTTGAAAAATAACAACGGACGAAAAAAGGGAATCATTGGAGGATGTACTCGGCTTCGGATTCACCAAACGAAGTCCGAACGCCGTTTTCGCTTCCCCTGAATTTACACGAAACTGAGTCTCTACGATGATCTTACCTTTATCATTGTCCACTTTCAGTCTCGGATAAATGGCGGAGGGATCGATATTTTGTCCCCATCTGACAGTGCTGGAGGGGTTATCCGAGGATATAATTTCTCCATCCTGTGCCCATATACCATTTGGGTTCCTCTGAAATCCAACTCCCCACACGCACGCTACTTTGCCCGGGTCTGTTTGAGTTATCTGAGTTTGAGAAGGTATATCACAGTTCTTTTCGTTGTCACATATAGCTCCTTTTAAAACACATTTATTGCAATCACCCATTAGGGATAAAATGTTATTAGCCTCCTGTAAATACATTTCAGCATATTCTGTATATCCTATTCCGGCAAAATATTCAGCAAAGTGTGAATACGCTTCGTATGCATCCTTAATATTTTGAAAATTTCGATTACATCTTTCTTGCACTTCAGACATTGATGGAGTTCCACTAGGTTTGTCGAGTCGAAAAGTATACTCACCTTCACAATAATATTCCCATTCCATTACACCATTACAACCGCATGACTCATAAGTGGGAATTACTTGTGACGTAGTTTCTATTTTCGTATTTATGTAGTAAATATTTGTATAAGCCTTAGATAGTGTCGTCATAAGGTTTATGATATACTGAGAAAAATTGTGATAGGAAAAAAAATGGAAGACGAAAGTATACACAGACACGACATATCAGATG
>CADARG010000072.1 GCA_902790255.1 uncultured Pseudomonadota bacterium
TTTTGACTTGCGGGCATCCGCTCTCGTTTCTTCGATCATTGCTTTCTCCTTATGATCTCTTTGATCCGCATTACCTTTTCTCGGCTCTTCTTTCCTTCCCTCCTATTATTTCATTGATTATTTAAAAAATAGTTAATATCTTTGGGGTTTTATGAAAGAGTGATATGGGGAGTGGGGTTGGGGGGCATACCAACTTCCTGATGACATTGCTGTAATGTTCGGTATAAGATGCTTGTGCTAAATTTAAATAAAAATCAGATAGTTATAATGGACAACTCAAGTATTCACAAATCTCCGAAAGTCCGAGAAGCGGTCGAAAAAGCTGGTTGTAAGCTCATCAGCCTCCGCACTCACCCGATTTGAATCCAATCGGACATTTCTGGAGCCATTTGCAATGAAAAATCGGAACTTTACGACAAAAATTCGAATCTATTTTTGATGCCATTCAACATGTATTAGTAAATTGAAATAGGTATAAATTACGAAAAAGAATGTTTTGTCCTCTTTTTTCTTAAACTCTAAATTATTTTACAAGAACTTCACAAAATTTACCAAAAATTAACAAAATTTCGATAATCTGAAAAATGAGAATAGAGAAGTCTCTGCTCAGATTTTTGATTTTTTATGGAGAAAGAAATGAAACTTAACTTTAAAACTTTATGTGCTTGCTTGGCATTGATAATGTACGCAGGAACTTCTGTGGCGATGGATGGAGATTGGTCGGATGAACTGACTTATAATCAGGGTGTCGCGGGTTCGAATCCTGCATTGCCCACCACTGAAATTTCAACGAAAATCGATGGTTAATACGGGTTGGTGGATTCGTTAATTTTTAGGTTTGTCCCACTTTTTTTATAAATAGAACGGGTTTTTATCTATTGGTAATGTATAACTTTGCTAGCAAAAAGAAGAAAGGTCCTTTAACTGTTGCAACTCTTTTTGAAAGATGTTTATCTGCTTTTGAATTCTACTGGAATACCTTCCCGTTTTTAACGCATTGAATTTTGCTTGATGATTAGGATGTTTTTTCGGAGTTAATCCACCGTGAAGTCGACAACGTCCATTTTTCATCGGAAGACTTTGGCATTTTCCGAATTTTGTCTTTGCTCCGCAGACGTTGGGCAGGCTATTTTGAGACGTTTCCGACAATGGCTTGAGCTCCTCTTTCGATATTGATCTTTTCTACAATAATTTTTTGTTCCTTATTTTTTAGTTTCGAAAGAGCGGTCGCAAGTTGAGCCACTCGATCTTGATATTTCGTTGCATATTTCAAATATAGCTCTTTAAACGGTAACGACTGAGCTTGAACTCCCGCGTTATAAAGCTGATTGCTTCGGTTTTGAGCTCCTATTAAAGCTGATACTAGAGTTCTTTCAGTTATTTCCTCAGGATTAAACAGCGAATCGAGCTGAGCTTTGGTGCTTAACTTATCTGCTTCTCTAGAGACGACACCATAGGTATTCATAACGAAAAATCCCAACGTCAACAGAGATAAATCTTTGGGTATTTTGCAATCATTTCCATCAATTTTTACTCTCACAAATTCTTGTTTATCAGTGATTTCCTTCATAATTTTCTCAAACCCTTCCATGCCTATATTTTAGCACGCTGGGGTTTGTTTTCGAAAAAATTGTTAGGGGGGATATAAAACTATTTCCCTTATTAAGATTTAAATACAAGTTGAGAATAAAAAGATTATGTTTGACAAAATTCAAATAATTATTGCAAAATGATTTAACGTATGATATAAGGGGAACACTTTTTCAGTAGTTAGTGTAGTTTTTGTTTCGAGAAAATTTTAGAAAGATTTGGCTGTGCGTTATGAATACGTGCGGAATTTTACAAATGAGAGGATAGAGACATGAGAAAAACGATACTAGCTGCATTTTTGTTAGGAGTTACAGTAACTGGAGCATCAGCAATGCCCATGTCAGCTGCGAAATCATTTACTAAAATATGTCCGATGATTAGTAAGTTTGATATATTTAATCGTAGCAAACTGTTTAATAATATAAAAATTTTCAAAAGAACAAAGAAAGCACAAGTCTCCAAATACAAGCATATGGCAGGAAAGAGGTACGTCAAAACTGGTATTCTCTATAATATGAGAGGCTATCCGATATTTGATAAAGTTGCGGTTTGTGATCTAAAGCTTCCGACTGAAATTGTTAGAGTTCGAAAAGAAAATTTACGCACCAGACATGCTAGACACGCAAGATATGCGACAAGAATGTTAAGGCAAAAAATCAGAAGTGGAAAAATTGATCCGTCAAAATTTAACAATGTTCAAATATCAGCAATTAATTCAGGGCTATCGACAATTCCCGGATATAACTGGCACCATCATCAAAACTTCCGCAGAATGCAGTTGGTTCCGGAAGAGTATCATGCGACTCCGCATGATGGTGGTTTCTCATTATGGTATAAGAACTAATGGTTTGGAGAATCTGATGAAAAAATTATTTATTACATTTTCTACGGTTGCCATTTTAACCTGCAGCAGCGTGAATGCTTCTGAAAGATTCGATATAAATCCAATCCATATCGAAATTACAGATGATTTAAGTGATTACGACGAAAATGACGGACAATTTGTTGAAATAAAACACCTCGTATCGGAAGGCAGTTTTACAAAAAAGTGTTTCGATGCAATAGTAACAGTCAATAATTGGGTCGACCAGTTTGAAGAAAATCATCCTTATTTAGCCAAAACTGCTGAATGTGCGGTAATCTTGGGAGGTCTGGCAATTATCTGGAAAGCATTAATGATTGCTCCAATAAAAACAGTATCCGTATTAAGTGCTTGCTACGTCATAGCGCGTAAAATAGTCCAACTGATTGCTAAAGGGCAAGAGTATATAATCGATTCTCTGGTTGAAAAAGGATATTCAGAAGAAGAGGTTACTAAATATATTTGTGCTTTTTTCGAATTAGGAGGGAAATTGCTGAGTGTCACAACTTTGGCTTTTGCTTTTACTCCAGTACGAGGAACAGTCACTGTAGCACGGGCGAATTTAGCGAAATTTTCTAAAATAGGAGTACAGAAATCCGTCTCGAAAAGATTTTCATTTTCTTATAAACTCCAAAGACAGTGGAAAAATCTTATAGAGGGATTCAAACATAGTTGGAATGCATTCAGAAAATCTCTAACTACTCCATCACAACAATATAATCTTTTGAAAAATCATTGAATGTCTGATCAATTGATAGTAACACCTCACTCAATTCCTCATTTAATCTTCCGGTAATATACTGATCTTGCAGTTCAGGTTTTTGGATTAGTGTCCATTTTAGCTGCGAATATGAGTACATAGCAAAAGCCAGCCATTGCGGATAGTTAATTGCTAAAGGATTATGGGTAAAGTAAACTTTTCCGGCATTAATTGCGGTTGCGGTAGCGTGTCCAATAAACAACATCGTTGCAAGTTTCGGATGCTTTTCTCTGTCCAAAGAAACAGGGATAGAATCTTTAACCGGATATCCTTCTTTGATTCGTTTAATCGCGTAGCCCAAACGAATTATTACTTCAACGAGCATAGCAGGTACAGTCATTGAGCAGAAATGAATGAAGTCGTATCCTTCATAATACATACCCTGAACAATCTCTGCTATCGTTTGATTTTCCTCACCGATACTTCCAAATTGAAGAAAATTAAATAATGCCATGAATGGCACCGGAAGCCCCATAGAAGTCGTGATATCAGATTTGAGATGAATAATTTGTTTCGCGAGAGCTGCAAATATATTACTTCCTTTGCGATCGGTATAGTTTCCCATGATCAGCGAGATAAACCGACCTTTTTTATCGATGGTAGTCATTCGACCGGTTAGAATATCAAACACACCGACAACAAACCCCAACAGAGGATCATGCCCTAAAGATAAAAGTCGGTGATAGTAAGCAGATAACCCGTTCACATACTCTTTAATATATCGATTATCTTGCGCATCAAACGGTACTTTACTTACGTCAGAGTTTGCCAATTTTTCCATCTCTTCTTTAGGAAATAGTTTTTCAAATCTTGACCTAATGAAATCCGATAACGTTCCTGCAGAAATTCCATCAGGAGT
>CADARG010000073.1 GCA_902790255.1 uncultured Pseudomonadota bacterium
AAACTTCTCCTTCAGAAAAAAAATGATGAAGCCAAACGACAGACTGCGCTGCAAGCATCACTCCGATTTGGTTCCCTGCGTCCGTCCAACTGCCATAAAATCCTCTTTTGTTACGGGGAGCTTTTTCTACTACGTGAACCATTGCGGCAGTGTACTCTCCCCCCATGGATATACCCTGCAAAATTCGCAAAAACAAGAATAAAATCGGCGCCCAAATACCGATTTTATCGTATCCAGGAAGAATCCCCATCAAAAAGGTCGGAATCGCCATCAGCAAGATCGATATAGATATCGCTTTTTGCCTCCCGAATTTATCTCCGATCGGACCAAACACCAACGCTCCCAACGGACGAGAGAACAAGCCCATCGGAACAATCCATCCGCCTAACATTTTAAGCCATAAGGAAGCATTACTCGGAAAAAATTGATCCACCAGCACGACCGCCATCGGCATCACCAGCGCGAAATCGTACCACTCCATAACATTTCCCAAAGCTCCAATTAAGGATTCATGCTTTTTCACGTTTATTTTCATCTTTCTTCCTTGCGAAAAAATTCTACTGTTCAACGCCCCTACCAAAATTCAAAAACTTCTCATTTCTGTGAGCTTTGAGATCAGAAATTGTCTGCATCTTTGCCAAAGCAGCCTTTATGCTTTCGCCGACTCGCTTTATTACCTGCTTTGCATCGCGATGAGCTCCACCTATCGGCTCTTCCACTATTTCATCTATGATATCAAATTTGAAAAGATCCTGAGCAGTCAACTTTAAAGCATTTGCTGCGTCCTCTGCTTTTTCTGAGTCTCGATACAAAATCGAAGCACATCCTTCCGGAGAAATAACAGAATAAATGGAATGCTCCAGCATCATGATGTAGTTTGCAACCCCAAGAGCAACCGCTCCTCCGGAACCACCTTCTCCTATGACGGTTGCAATAATCGGACGAGTAAATTGCAAAGATCTCTCAATACTTCGAGCAATTGCTTCTGCCTGCCCTCTTTCCTCTGCACCAACTCCTGGATAAGCTCCCGCCGTGTCAATAAAGGTTAACAAAGGTAAATCAAATTTATCTGCCAGATCCATAATTCTATGAGCCTTGCGGTACCCCTCAGGATGAGGCATCCCGAAATTATGTTTAATTCGATCTTCAGTATTTTTTCCCTTTTCCTGTCCCAGAACCGCAACGGAAACTCCTTGAAACCGACCGATACCTGCTGTAATCGCCAAATCATCTTCGAACAAGCGATCACCCGCCAAAGGGACAAAATCATCTATCAACTCAGTTATATAATCAACTGTTTTAGGACGTTCCTGATGCCTAGCCACCTGAACTTTCTGCCACGGAGTAAGATCTGAGTAAATTCTTTTCAGCATCTTTTTCTGCTTTGCTTCCAGACGCTTTACGTCCTCGATAATACTTAAATCGCCTGTGTTTAACTTTTTCAATTCTTGAATCTTAGCATCTAATTCAAAAATAGGTTTTTCAAAATCTAAAATAATCATTCCAACCCCACAATGATGTATGTGTATTGTATCAATTTGCCTCTTGATCGGCTAGCCGACATGCAACCCGTTACGTTCAACAGCCGGAACAATCAAATCCGTATTGCCCTGTCCCACTGTAACTACGGAAACATTCGACGATACAATCTTATCTGCCAACTTTTTGATATCATCAATTGTCACAGCATTTATTCTCGCAAGAATATCTTCTCGCCTCAAAGGCCTGCCGAATATTATGGTTTGATTCGCGATCTGTTCGCAAACAGCCGCACAATTTTCCTGAGACATTAACAAACTTGCTTTAAACTGCGTCTTCGTGCGATTAAATTCTTTTTCCGTGATATTATCCCGCATTTTCAATAATTCAGCTGTCGCTACAGTTGCCAATTCCGTCAGTTTGTTCTTGGATGTCGCCGCGTAAATCCCAAACAATCCGTTGCGCTTATACGACGAGGTAAAAGAATATACCGAATAGACCAGACCTCTTTTTTCACGTACCTCCTGGAACAATCGAGATGACATGCCTCCGCCAAGAATCGATGAAAAAATCGCCATTTTATAATAATCCTCGCTTAAACTCGGAATGCCTTTAAAACCAATAATTACATGAGATTGCTCCAAATCACGCACATCGGAATACAAACCTCCTTTATATTCATATTCTTTATCATGCACTTTGGTTTTCTTACGACTGAAATTTGAAAAATACTTACTCGCATAATCCAAAACTTCTTCGTGAGAAATATTTCCTGCTGCACAGAAAAGCATATTATCCGCGTTGTAATATTGATCGCGATAGGCTCTCAGATCATCGGACGTAATTTTCGATACAATGTTGGTCGGTCCTAAAATCGAATGCCCCATCGGTTGATCCGGAAATGCGACTTTCTGAAAATAATCGAAAATTATATCGTCCGGAGTATCATTCGTTTGAGAAATCTCCTGCAGAATCACTCCGCGTTCACGTTCAAGCTCGTCCTTCAAAAAAGTCGGGTTTTGCATAATGTCTGACAGAATATCTATCGCGACATTTTTATCATCTTTTAAAACTCGTGCATGAAAAGCCGTTGTTTCTCGCGAAGTATAGGCGTTAGAATATCCTCCAACTGACTCAATAGCCTCCGCGATCTGCTTGGCAGTACGAGTGGTCGTTCCTTTAAACGCCATATGTTCCAAAAAGTGGCTAATACCGGAAACTTCGTCCGTCTCGTCGCGAGACCCCGTTTTAACGAAAAAGCCCAAAGACGTTGAAAGCGCCGACTCGTTAGCTTCTACGATGACCTCAAGTCCGTTGTCTAGTTTCGTTCGGGCAAACCCCATGGGATTCTCACCTTTCTTGTATGCGTCATGCTCCGGCGGCTCCGCGCGAGCCACAAGAAGTATAACAGAAAAACCGACGCGCGCAATTCAGACTATGCGACGAAACGGAATTTTAGTTGCAACGAATTACCTTGAAACAAAAAATTTCGATAGGCGCTTGAAAGTTCAAACAAAATTCAATATAATCAGACAAACTGTTTGCATTGGCGCTGGGCGTCGCCGTCGCCGCTCAACTCCGGCGCGCGGCGCGGCAGAATCGTTCTCGCGGTTCGTTGCCGGTTTACGTCGCGCCGCGCCCCTGCCAAGTCCTTTCAACTCCGCCCATGCGGAGGTTAAGCCTACGATACATTCGCACAAGGATTTTGCTTTATGTCGAAGTTTGCACCCGAAGATATTCGGAATATTGTTTTATGCGGTCACGGCGGGTCCGGAAAAACCACTCTTGCCGACGCCTTCTTGAACTTTACCGGTAAAGTAAAGCGTCCCGCCAGCGTCGACGACGGTACGAGCATTTGCGACTTCGACGACGAAGAAAAATCTCACAAGTACACGATCGAAACGTCGTGCACG
>CADARG010000074.1 GCA_902790255.1 uncultured Pseudomonadota bacterium
CTACCTTGTTGGAGAGCGTGCGAACGTCCGTGGCAATTTCGGCGATATCCCGCGTGTTTTGACTTGTCTGCGTCGCCAATGCAACCATTCCAGCAGAAACATCCGGCGCATTCTCCGCCGCAATGTAGTCCTTCATCTGCTTGAAAAGACGGATGAGGGCCTTGCTCTGTGCTGTCGCCTGTTCGCCCTTGAGCACCGTCATGAGCATGTAGATGCCCTGTTCCGTGAAGGCGTAGGGAGCGTACCTGGCGCCACCCCAACTTGAAGCCGATTTTTTCGACCTCAAGAGTTTCTGCGATTCAAGTTCATCTCCTTCACTTGAGGTCCAAATTTTGGACCTCAAGTTTCCTTTTTTATAAAAATTGTCGAAATTCGGCGAATTTTCGCAGTTTGAAGTCGAAATTTTGGACTTCAAGATTTCAAATTCCTCTGAAGTTAGCCGAAACCGGAAATCTTCATCGAATTTTTCGATATTGTTCTTGACTTGTTCATTAAATTTCTTTGTTCTATACCCGTAAATCTCCGCCAAATCGGCATCGAGCATGACCTTTAACCCGCGGATGGTGTATATCCGCGACTTGAGCAGGTTCTCGTCTATTAGGGAAAATTCGGGATTTTTCGGCGCAACGGCCTCGGCCGCATTGGCCGCAATATCTTTTTTCATCGTTAACTCCTCTGGCATACAAGCGAAAAAAAAACGCCAAAGATTATACACTTGTGCACTATAATATAGATTTGAAAATCCAGTTTGTCAATAGGGTTGTACGGGATTTTTTTGAAGGGGAATGTCTATCTGCAATACCTGTTTTTCATTGAAAAAATGCGAAAAAAGCTGATTTTATCCCTTTTATGACACAAAATTTGGGTATATTTCGTTTATATGTTTAAAATATGCATCTGGCAATTCCTGATTATTAACGGTCATATAAAAGGCAAATAAAGAATATTGAAGATTTGTTATTCTCGTTATGAATCCACAAGAATTTCTCGTATTAATCAAAGGTGAAATAAAGACGGAAGAGGTTGAATCTCTTTCCTTTGACGGTGCAAGCCGGAAATGTAAGGTTGTTTTTCGTAATGGAAATGCTTATGAATATAGCGCCGGTAATGTTGTTTGTCTAAATAACCCTTGCCAGCATGATTTCAAAAAACAGAAGATTTCTGTAAATGGCATTGAACTTTACAATATTGAAAATATCTATGAGTTTTGTGATGCTAAAACGAGTAAAAAATATTGGCATGTTGTTTTCAAGGATAAGGCTAAAACCTATAAATATGATGAGCTGAAGGTCCTGAACGAAACGAAGGATACTTTTCAAAGTGCCGTTTTGAATTATTTGAAGGATGTTGCTGCAAACAATCCTTTGTTGGTTCAAGAATTTTGTGAGAATGATAATAAGAAAGCGGACGCCTCCTTGTTGCAAAAGCAATATGATAAAATAAAAGGAATTTACGAAGGCGAAGATACCGCGTTGGCTCTCTATTTGAAGTCCGGTGTTCAAAAGGACTTGCAACCTACAGAAACGCAAAGTCTTGTTTTCCCATTTGGTTGCAATCTCAGCCAAATCAACGCTGTTCATAATGCGTTTAAATATACAATTAGCCTAATTCAGGGTCCTCCAGGAACCGGTAAAACTCAGACGATTTTAAATATTCTCGCCAATTTGCTGATTCAAGGGAAGACTGCATTGGTTGTATCCAATAATAATAGTGCCATAAAGAATGTTCAAGAGAAATTATCTCAATACAAATTGGACTTTCTTTCGGCAATGCTTGGAAAGGATGAAAATAAGTCTTCTTTTATTGAATCGCAAAAGCCTAGAAAATTGGAATTTCCCACGGAAAAAAATCGTCCGAGCCTTGCTTCTTGGCAAAAGAACATATTGAAGAAAGTTTCCGATGCTAAGCGGCTTTTTAGTGAGCAGAATGAGTTGGCTCGTGTAAAGACGGAATTCGAAAATGCGAGAGTGAATTACGAGC
The DNA here is from genome assembly GCA_902790255.1 of uncultured Pseudomonadota bacterium. Taxonomy (GTDB): domain Bacteria; phylum Pseudomonadota; class Alphaproteobacteria; order UBA3830; family UBA3830; genus UBA3830. The sequence goes on from CADARG010000074.1 coordinate 1,981, forward strand.
ATTTTAAGGAATATCTTGATGAATTGAAAATTTTAGACTACTCCGTTGAAAATCGGAATGATCTAAATCAATTCGATATAGAATCCGTTAGAAGTCAACTGGAATCAAACCTTAAGAATAATCCTTCTAGAAATCGACTTTCCTTTTTTGTTCGTTTTTGGCTGCGTTTTTTTAAGGGGCTTTCTAATTGGAAGTTTCTCAAAAGTGATGCCGCTGCGATTATAGCAAGTCTTGAAAATTACTGTTATATAAATCGATTGGCTGAATACGGATATCGTATCAGGTCTTTGGAAAACTCTGTGAAGGCGAATGAGCAGGCTGCATCTGACTTGCAAAATTTTTCTAAGGCGATTTTGTATGAGAATGTTTTCCGAAAATTTTATTCGCGTAAAGAGCAAACTATCTATAAAAAAGAGGATTTGTATCGTAGGTGGAGTGAATTTCTTAAAGATTATCCAATTGTGTTCAGCACTACATTTGCTTCAAAGAGTGCTCTCAGCTCTAATGCTATTTTTGACTATGTTATTATGGATGAATCTTCGCAGGTCGATATTGCTACGGGGGCGTTGGCTATTTCCTGTGCTAAGAATGCTGTAATTGTTGGCGATAGCAAACAACTTGAAAAGGTGACGACAAGAGAAGAAAAGGAAAAGTATCAAGAAATTTTCGAAAAGCATAAAGTGCCTCAGATGTATAACTGTGCGGATGTGAGCTTCTTGGACTCTATAGGTCTTTTTATTCCCGAAGCCGCGAAAACTTTGTTGAAAGAACATTATCGTTGTCATCCGAAAATAATTGAGTTTTGTAATCAGAAATTTTATGATAATCAGCTTGTTGTTCTTTCTAATAATACGGAACAGAATCCGCTGGTAATCCATTGGACGGCTCCAACTAGTCGAGAAAATAATGTCAACCAAAAACAAATTGATGCAATCGCTCAAGAAGTTATACCGAGTCTTGGATCGATGGATGTAGGGATAATTTCTCCTTATAATAAGCAATGTTATGAATTGAGAAAAGTTATTTATGGTATTGATATATCGACCATTCATAAGTTTCAGGGCCGTGAAAAAGATTCGATAATTTTTTCGACGGTAGATAATGTTTTGACCGAGTTTTCCGGAGATCCGCAGATAATAAATGTGGCTGTTTCAAGAGCAAAGAATAAGTTTGTTTTGGTGGCCTCTAAGCAAGAACAACCAAAGGGGAGCATTCTTGATGATTTAATTGGTTACATTCAATACAATGCTGGAATATCAGAAGAGAGTAAGGTCTATTCCATTTTCGATGTTTTGTTTAGTCAAAAATGCTGCAATGTATTTTATAATTTCGATAATATTTCAAAA
>CADARG010000075.1 GCA_902790255.1 uncultured Pseudomonadota bacterium
CGGGGGGGGGTAAGCGATTCTAAAAGCAGTCAAAGGACTGAGAAGGCTTCCTCAAATATCAAACATCGAACTTTTACAAAACTCCGAAAATCTATCATAGAAAACATAAGCAAAATAAAGCTTAAAATTGCCCGAAAGAGGTTAATTTTGGATGGAATTTTGCCAAGTTTTGTGGTTGCTTTGCGTTCGTTTTTGCGCAAGATCCGGTTGGCGCTTCTTTCCTGCAACCCGAGGGTCAAGCTGAAGAATTCCGCATCGGGCTATGTGCTGATTTTGATGATGACGTTGATACCCGTGCTGTTGTTCGGAGCGAAATACCTGCTGGACAACCAGACGTTGCTGAAGAAGCAGGCGGAAGGGACGCACAACAATCAAAACGTCACACCGATGAAGAAATGTGCGCGTGAGGCAGCGCTGGCGGTGGCGAAGAAATGGAACCCCGGTTTGACTTTGTACCAGCAACGAGAGGCGATGTATAAGATAGCCGACGATATCTACAACGCAGCGCCGATCTACGGAGGCTCGACGATAGGCAACGCGATTCCGAACCTAGACATCCCGACCGAAACGGTGATCAAGGGAAGAATCTTCGATCCGCTGAATGTGATAAAATCCGTTCCTGTCGGTTATCCGCCCAAAACCGTGGAGTATGAAGAAGAAACAAATCTTAGAGTTCGAACCAAGGGAGATGCAATCGCACAGGGTTATGCTTGTTATATTTTTTCTTTATTTAATACAATTTATAATTTTGATGATCGCGATTCAGCCCTGGTTTTATCTGATACAGTTGAGAGTTATGCGACATGCGAAGGGAATCAAACAAGAGTAGTAAGCAGAACAACGAACCAAACGAGATTCAGAGACAGTGGTTTACCTCATGCTGGATTTAAAGATGAAGATATCGTATCGTCGGATAAGAACTCAACAAAAGTTAAAAGAAGAAAAAATCAGGACGACGAGCAGGTGAAAATCGAAGTAAAAGATGATAAAATAAAAGTAACTGTAGATGGAAGTGACATAGGCTACGCAGTACCGGCGGAATGTAACGTTGATATAGTTTTAGGAATTCCCGTAAATGGTGCCGCAAGCAATGTTGACAATTTAGATAGCAATACTCCTACACCAGGAAGTCCGTATAGTAGTGAGAGCCAATGGCCGTTAGGCGATGCGCAAAAAACACCGATACACCAAATAAAAATAGCTTTTCACGATTTTATAAAGGATCATTTTCTCTATACAAAAGGAGTGAATGTCGGAATAGTTCCTTATTGCGGAATGGTCTCGCTGCCACTGGACCGAATCGGGACATGGGCAGTAGATCCGGATAATTTCGATCGAACAGTTTTTCCGGGAAACCAGAACACAAATCAGGGATATATCCGACCTTGCATGCTTTACGGATTGTTTGGGAATCTTGCTTATCTTGATGTTTTTCATCCTAACTTTGGAATAGAAGCGTTTTCGTGGACCAATGTGATGGTTCCGCAGGGAAGAATTGAGGCGGTAAACAGATATGGAAACAATCTGATTTACTACGGAGATATCCTGTCAACCAATAATCCTGAGGGGAAAGTAAAAGATTACAGCGGGTATAAATATTCGCCGAAATTTATGCGCCGTCCTGTACACAAAATTCCGGGATTTGCAGGGAGATTCAATTTCTTGTCGATGAATTTTGATTCTATGAGCGGAAAAACTTGGAGCTGGTGCAATCCGTATCACATAGTGGAGCTGCAGTCGGATTTGCTGAAAATCACGGACTTGCTGAACTTGTTTTACCCATTTAATTTTAACAGCAACCAGTTGTCGAACTTTGTTTTCGTGCCGTTTGTGTGGGCGAACAATTTGTTCCAGAGCTGGAGCAAGGACCCGAGTTATGACGCGGCGGACACGACGGATTGGAAGATGAGCACGATGACAAATGAAACCTCTGGGCGGCTGTCGACGCCGTCGAAAGCAACCGAAAATCGCAAAAGGGCGCTGATTTTGGTTGTGAACAAGCCAGATTGGTTCGAGCCGGGCGAGCTGACATATTTGGGATTCGATAACGATTTTTCGGAGATCCCGATGATCGAAAGCGACTGTATCCGAGGGGATATCGACTACTCCGACACGAGCAAATATTTCGCGGACGGCACGAAATACGACGGAACAATCGCAGGTGCGAAGAAGATTTTGAAACTCGAGAGAGTCAGCGGGGACAACCTCACTCGCGCAAGCGGATTCTACGAGTGCGGCAGCGGAATATATCGCCTGAAATTCCCGCAAAGATACCTGGTCAAACTGGTGGTCGCGCCTGCCACAGCAACATCTTCAGGCAGCGGCAGCGTGACCTTCTACGGAGACAACGAAATCGCGGAAAATGTCGAAAACCATCCGATAAACGGAAGCCAAACCTTCACATTCACTGGCGGACAGGAGCCATCAGGAGATATTGGGGTTAGTTCGACTCGAGGTCCGAATTTCGGACACAATTTAAGTCTATATAAAGTCAGATATTCTTGCCAGAATTGTTTTATATCGGCAGCGACTCTGACAGATCAGTGGATTCGAGATTATATAGGTCAATATTCAAGAAGTCGGGCTGACTATAAACAATTAATTTTAAGTGATGGACAATTAGCGAAGATGCTGGAAAATCACAACCATTATTCAGTCTATTCAACATTTGGTATTCAGGAAGGATCAAGCGTGCTTACAGTGGCTGAACCAGAGCAGTTTAATGCTGCATTGTTTAATGATTTTATCAATATCTATTTCCCTAAGTTCCGCGATCCATGCTACAGCGTTTGGAATATAACGAAAATCCAGAATCAGGAATGTTGTGGGACAGAATATCAAAACACAGGAGGGGCTGGAAATGATTACGGATGTCGGGCTTTCGGAACTGAAGGAAATTGTGTATTTTGCGTAATGGGACAAAATGCAAAAACGTATCTTTACATAAATCCAGAAGGTTCAGCAAATACAGATATCGGAAGTACTCTTACAAAGGACCAATGGAGTAATTATACGCTGAACAATTTACCTTTAAATTCAACGTTAGTATTTATGCGAACTGGCTTTTTGCTTCAACACTATCTCAAAAACGGAGTTTCGAAAACGCTGAAATCGACAACAGAATATGAGGGATTATCTGCGGTTCCGGGGACGGGATTGACGCAAAACGAGGGAATATATCTGGTTAATTTGGCTTCAAATTTGAACAGTAAGATCGTC
>CADARG010000076.1 GCA_902790255.1 uncultured Pseudomonadota bacterium
AAAAACGAGGAGCCGTGTGAGGCAAAAGTCTCACGCACGGTTTTGTAGCCGAGTCAGAGAGGGCAACCCCTCTGGCTTAGGTAACCAAGTCCGCAACACTGGTGAAATCATGGAAAGGGCTGTCCAGTATTTGGCAGAGATTCTTACTTTGAACTGTCGGAAATTAACGGAAAAAGAGAAAGAAGCTGGACAGAGGCAGACCTACAAATACCCGAAAGTGATCGGAATTTGGATCATGGGAGAAAATGTCACTGATCGAAAGGATGCTGTGAATGAGGCGTGTGTGGCTTTCCCTCCGACAGAAAGAGATAAGTATCAGATCATAACGGACAAATTGCGCATTTTCTTCGTTGAATTGCAGAAGTTTCATCCAAAGCACATTGATCGCAAAAATATGCTTGATGTCTGGATGGCGTTTTTGAAAAATCCGCTGAACGACGATATTCAGGATGTTCCAGAAGTCAAAGAGGCCTTGGATACTTTGAAAGAAATCAGTGCCGATAAAGACGAGCGGGAGATCTATTATCTGCGTCAGCATACAGAGTTTGGTTATATCAGTGAGAAAAACGTAGCTGTAGCGCAAGCCTTGGAAAAAGGGAAAAAACTAGAGCGTGAAAAAGCCAAGGCGGAGAAAGTTGAGTCGGCGAAAAAGATGTTATCAAAAGGATTAAGTATAGAGGATATTTCTGACTTTACCGGCCTTTCTCTTGAGGAAGTCAAAAAATTGTAGCCCCATTGTTTGCTCACAAACAATTACATCAGGAGGGAGTTTGTTTTCCCTTTACATACCTCGGGGGTTCAGAAACACTGATACTTAGTTATTCAAAGCTATTCCCATGTACCTCGCATATCCGTCCCCTTCGGCGTTGACTAGCAAGGTCGGTCGATCTTTGCATTTGATTTCCACGGTCAGCATTTCCCCGTCTTTTATTCCTCCCTGATTTTTTAAGAAGTCGAAGGTTTCTGTCATTGGATTATCGATCAGTTGCTGGTATGCGGCATCGGTCAGTTTAACTGTTTTTTCGACAATTACGTTTTCAGCTTCTTTTATGTATTTCTTTGTGATTTTTAAAACCTCTTCGAAGTTGCTAGGCTTCCTCACCATCAGTGCTTTTGTTATTCTCATTTTTCTATCCTCTTGCTTTTTCTAACACACAAATACGGCATAACCACTTGTTTAGCAACTGTTTTTTGAATTATTTTTGATATTTGGGAAAGTTTTTTTTAACGAGAAAAGCGGGAGAATTCCCGCCTATTGATTAGCTATTAGCTGCTTCTTTCAGTGACTTACCCGACTTGAACTTTACCGCCTTCATTGCCGGCACTACCATTTCCTTGCCGGTCCTAAAATCTCTGGCTCTCCGTGCTGCCCTCTCTGCGATACAGAATTGCCCGAAATCCACTATAGAAACATCTTCACCTTTTCCTATGGCTTCCCTCACAACCTCTACAAAACCATCTAAAAAGGCGTGAACATCTTTTTGCGCCAGCCCTGTTTTCTCTGCTATTTCAGCTATGATCTCTTTTTTATTCATGATTTCCCCCGAATTTTTGATCATCTTAGCACACTTGTTTTCCTCGTACTAGGTATAAAAGTCTTGTATTCCTCAGATTCGAGATGTTATCTTATATTTTTTTTACTTTTTGGATAATTTTAGTTGACTTATCCCTCAACCTAAGTGATATATACACACACTTAGACATGGAGTACTGAAAATGGACGTATTGAGCTGCTATATAAGCCACAAACTTATGAGATTAAACACCGCTTCGATTTTTAGAATTTTGCCAAAATTACAGGAAGTAACTTACGACCGCGCTATATTCGAAGAGTATATTTCATTTCTCGTTTTCGATCTTTTCGGCGAGTGCGAAACTGTTGATGAAATTATTGATTTAGCTGATAAGTTACAAAAAGATATTCACGATAAAAAGAAGCACATTTTTGATAAACTTATACCTGATTGTTTGCTCGATGACTTGTATTGGGAGCCACTTGTTAAGGGTGTCGAGGAGAAAGACAAGAAAAAAGCTTTCAGAAAAGTCTGCGATCAACTGTGTTCTCAATTAATCGAGTATATTCACCCGTATTATTCCGGCGTGATGGGAAGAAATTCTATTTTGTGTAAAATATTCAAATATTCCAAGGAAGGTTAAGTCATATATAGAACATAAAACTTGACAAACTTTATCACTAGTGATACTATAAAATTAAATAATGAGGTGATAGATGGCTACCATTGAACAGCGTGTGAATATTGCTCTTGATGGCTTTACTTTAGAGCTAGTTAAGCAGATGGCGAGAAACGCTAAGACTTCCGTGTCCAAGATTTGTGCTGACCTAATTCGTCGCAGAATTGAGGATGATGAAGATGCTTATTACGTAAAACTAATCAATGAAATGGGCGATATTTCTAACAAAAAAACTGTTTCTCTCGATGAAGCCAGAAAGTATTTAGATGCGTTACCAGATTAGATTAACTGAAGACGCATTGAAGCAACTTGCTAAACTGCCTCGAAACTTGCGCAATTCTATTTTGAAAGCCATAGAAGAACGGTTGTCCGAAACACCGTATAGATTTAAGCCCTTGGTTTGCAACTGGAAGGGCTATTTTAGAATGAGGTTCGGGGACTATCGTATAATCTACAAAGTTGAGGAAGAAGCAGTCACTGTTGTAGTTGTACGAATCGCCGCCCGAGGTTGTGTTTACAACTGATTAGTCTTTCTCTTTTAATACTAACTTTTGAATACCAAACATAGCAAGCAGTGATTCTATCACCAAATCCACATGGCTTGGGGTGTAGTAAATCACGACTGTTGCTATTACAGCAATTAATCATTTTAGTTTAAATCGTTAATGCTATTCAAACTTTTAACTTTTGTATTTTTGTGACATACTCCCCGCCGGAGTAGGTTGTTGAAAGGGATAATATGAAGGATTTAGGAATTTTGAAAAAGATTTACGATTTATCGATTCCTTATATAAAACTGAGTGAATCTAAAGTAAAAAGTACTCACATAAGATCTTTTGATAGTAAGTTAGATCTGTCGTCACAAGATATTGCCCCAAACAGCCAAGCATCTGATCTGAACAGCAGCAAGGAATGAAGACAGGTTTTTGCAGTATCTGGTAGCGATTCCTCGCCAGCGTTTCAGATGCAAAAAGGCGTTTTCGACTAACCTTCTGATTTTGTA
>CADARG010000077.1 GCA_902790255.1 uncultured Pseudomonadota bacterium
AGATCTGTAACCGTCGGGTTGCCTTTTAAAATCGAATTTATAAGCGAAATCAGGAGCTTCTTGTTTTTTTCGACGCCGAATACCCTTTTAAAAATGTAGTCGGACTGAATATCTAAAAGTGTTGTTTCGCTCATAAAGCACTCCTGCATAAACTTGATTCATTATAACATAGATAATACGAAAAGGTTAATTTTTCCTGTCTATTATGTGGAGAATCTTCGTTAGATAGAAAAAAAATCCTATTTTATATTTATGGCTAAATGACCGCTTTCGAAAAATAGAACTTTTCCCCGTTATTATAGTCACTTGGTTACCAATTGATCTAATTTGGAGTAACTGTTTGAATTATAAAAGAAATTCGAAAATTTAACGAAAAGTTCGTTTTTAGTATCACTTGGTTAGTGAATGATTTTGTTTTAATTCAAGTTGTTGAAAAACAAAGGAAAACCGTAATTTGGTATCTCCGAAGGCATTCCTGTTTTTATGGTCATTCGCTCCACCATTCAAGTTTTTAGGACTGGACATTTACAGCGCGAGATTTTTGAGCAATGACAATAAGAAAAAAGCATAGAATGCTTTTTGAAAGCGAGCGAATGTAACCTCAGCGGTAGAGCATCACGTTCACATCGTGGGGGTCGCAGGTTCGAATCCTGCAATGTCCATCAGCAACGTGACGTTGCATCCAGTTGTTTGATTTTTAAGGATAATTTGGGAAGATTGAAAACATGATTTGCCAACCGCACGCAGTTTATCATTAATCTATATCAAGTTTGATGCGTATTTAAACAGTCTCCAATCTATATATTTCCCGGAAAATTTCTCTCCAAACGCCAAAAAATCTCCAAATGAGGGGAAATGGAGAATTTTGTTGTTTCCGCTCAAATTTGAGATTTAAATCAACTTTTCGTAAAATCGTTAAAATTTTTTCCGCATAAAATCTTTGGAGTAGCGAATGATAGTAAAAACAAAATCATCCTCTATTCAAACCATCCTCGTCTTTTGAGAAAACCCCAGAAATATTAACGGTTTTTTAAATAATCAATGAAATAATGGAGGGAAGGAAGAGCCGAGAAGAGATTTATTAAAATCAAGAAGGGAACGGAGTTAGCGATGATCGACGAGACGAAACGGAACGTTAGGAAGTCAAGAAAAGGTTGACGGGGAGGAGGGTAAGGACCTCTAAAAGCAGTCAAAACACCGGGGAGGCTTTCTCAAATATCAAGCATCGAACTTTTACAAAACTCCGGAAGTCTATCTTAAAAACCGTAAGAAAAATAAAACATAAAATTGCTCGAAAGAAGGTAATTTTTGGCGGAATTCTGCCAAGTTTTGCGGTTGCTTTGAGTTCGTTTTTTCGCAGGATCTTTACAGTGCTTCTTTCCGGCAACTTGAGGGTCAAACTGAAGAATATCGCCTCGGGCTACGTGATGATTTTGGTGATAACGTTGATACCTGTGTTGCTGTTTGGAGCGAAATACGTACTTGATACCCGAACGTTATCGGATTTTCGGGCGACGGGTACAGAATACACGAAAGATTCATCGCTGGAAGGCAAGCGACTGATAAAGCAATGCGCGCAGGAGGCGGCGCTGGCGGTGGCGCAGAAGTGGAATCCGGCGCTGACTTACGCGCAGCAGCGAGAAGCAATGTTGCGAATTGCGGATGAAGTCTATAACAAGGCTCCCACCTACGTAGATTCGACGGTGATTCGTGCGGTGCACGGGTTGGATGTCCCTCAAAAAAGTTGGAAAACCGGAAAGAAATTCGAGCCGATAAAAATAACGCAGTCGGCTGAAACTCGACTGTCTTCGTCGTTAAAACAAATCGCACGCACGTCAAATACAACAGATATGAATAGATATTATTTCTATTATCAATATATCACGTATTGTGCACCAATGGCTCTATATCATTTTTATATAATGTATAACTCTCTAAGCCGAACAAATTCAAATTTGTTTCCGCCTGATGAGGATCTGTATACGGATTATTGCTACAAAAGTAATAGCAGCAGCACCCCGTTAACCTTAAGTTGGTATCATTACGTAACATGGCCGGGAGTTGTAGGTATGTACACTTCAGATGGATCAACAAAGGACAGCACAAAAAGCTATACAACAAGAACGAACTTGAATGACAACACAGTAAAAATTGAGTGCGCAGGAGACAAAATAAAGGTAACAACGGATGACGATGTTGCCTACGCGGAGCCTGCGGAACAGAATGTTGACATAATTTTGGCGGTTCCGACAAACAGCGCAGCTTTGAACAAAAACAACGATGATAAAAACACGGTAACACCAGGCACGCCGTATATTTCGACCTCGAAAACTCCGACAGATGAGGCAAAATCGACGCCGATCTATCAAATAACGCGCGCTTATCAGGAATTTTTGAAGAAATTTTTCTATACACGGGGAGTAAATGTGGGAGTGATACCATATTCGGGGAATGTATCCCTGTACAGTAATAGATCTGGATGGGTGAAAGATCCGGATAAGTTTGTGTCGACATATTTTCTCAACGGTACTTATCAACCTATGATAATGGGATCGATGATGTACGGAACAAGTGGAACATCCGGTACAAATCTTACTGCCACCGGATCATACGCAGGAAGTAGTAAGGGATACGGGCTGCTATGCCGAGGAAATCCTGAGTCATACAACGGAAATACAATAACATTGGGAGATTTGCTGTCGACAGAGGATCCGTCAAGCTATCAATTTCGAAAAATGGTGTACAACCCATGCTATGCAGGAAATGCAAATTTATTGTCGATGAAGTGCGAAAAGACGGGTGACAAATATTGGATGAACCCATATTTTATTTTGGAAATGAATCCTGATGTGAAATTTGTCTACGGGATGCTAGGGGCGTTTTATCCGTATTATGACGACCGAAATGTCTCAAATTTCATATTTATTCCGGTGACGTGGGCAAATAATTTGCTGCAGAGCTGGAGCGCAACGGGAGAAAATTCATCGAAAGACACGAGCGCGGACTCAACGAATTTGGGCCGGCTGGCAACACCGTCGAAGTCACCCAAAGATCGCAAAAAGGCGCTGATTTTGGTTGTAAACAAACCGGATTGGTTCGAGCCGGGCGAGCTGACATATTTGGGATTCGACAACGATTTTACGGAAATCCCAATGATCGAAAGCGACTGCATCCGAGG
>CADARG010000078.1 GCA_902790255.1 uncultured Pseudomonadota bacterium
CGCTGCCGGATTTTTCTCCATCTACCAGCACATCCATATCGAAAAGCATGTCTTCTTGTTGCTCGACATGTCCGAAAACCTGTCGATAGATCTCTTCACTGTCTTCATAAGCTAAATCAGGCATGACAACTTGTTTTTCTTCCGCGGCGGAAGAAGAATAACTGAAAAAAAACAGAATCGTTGCTAAAGATTTTTTCACAATGATTATCTGATTGCGGATCTCCCGGCGGATTTTGTTGAAACTGATTTTTTCGTGTATTCTCGAACATCTCCCGGCATAACTACGGTTTCGATTTCATCCGGTCTTATCAAATCAGTGATTTTTTTATCGTGAATTATCAAATTAGATCTTCTGATCTCGGCCCTTCTGTTTCCATCATTTTTAAGTGCGATAATTTTTGCGTTTTCATAAGCCAATTTCAGATCAGGTTTGGCGTCTTTCGGAGTCGCATACAAAGAAGCTTTGATTTCGTACACTACCTGAATGGATGCCTGCTTTTTTTCTTTCTTTTTGTTCAGATTCACAGGGAACTGAGACATTACAACGCGAAAAGCCTGCTCTTTATTCGGGTTCTTTTTGAATTCTTCGTTTCCTTTCCACTTTACCTTTATACTTCTTTGAGAATGAGGAGGAATGATTATTTGGGAAGGCATGAGCAGAAAAGATTCCTTATCCCTTTTTAAAATATCATTGCCTTTTTTATCTAACTTTCGACGAAACACAGAAATCTCGAAAGCCAAAAAATCTCCGGTTTTATTCCCAATGTAATATTGAAAAGTATTTTCATTATTATCTTTTGGATCAAAAGAGTGAACAAATGGGACGACCGTTAATGCTTCAGCATTGAAAAACATAACAATTATTATCGCGAATATTGATAAAATTTTACACATATTTGTCCTTTATTCTTTACCACATAATAAAATCAACATTTGTAATATATATATTAATTTCAAATAAAACAACAACTTCACTAAATGGCTATTGTCTTAAAAATAAAAAGATGATAAATGGGAGATAAGTGTTGTTAATTGTTGTAATGAAAGGAAGTGCCATGAATAGCAAGTTGTTGAAAGTCTGTGCGGCGGTTATGTTGATTGTCGGAGCAGGAAGTGTGTGGAGTGAGTCCACTGGTGGAGAATCCAAAACAAGAGGAACGTTTCAATCAGCAAGCAACTCTGTACAGTTAGCGGCAAAAGTTCAAGCCGTTATGTCTGTAGAATGGGGAGATAGTACAAAAAAATTTAATCTGTATAAGGACTCTGGAAATGTGGAAGATGTTGATAGTAGAACGTTTTCATTTTCCACTGAGAGAGTTGGAGTTGGATATAAGTTAAAATTCACAGGGGTTGACGGATTAGAGCTTGTACCTGGAGCTGAAGACAATATGGCATGGACTATGAAATGCACGAATAGTGATTCAACTATAAGACTGGGGCTCATGCTAAAAGGAGACGGGGCAGATAAATGTGCAATCACATCAGGTGAGAGGGAATTCGAGGCTGCCGATGAAGGTATCAAGAAGTGGGAAATAGTGTTTCAACCGCAGGAGCAGGATAGTAACACTGAGATAGGTACGTATGAAGGTAGGTTAAAGATAGAAATATTAGCATGTCAATAATGTTTAGTTGAAAGGAGAGTTTTCTCTCCTTTCTTAGTGGAGAATGTTATGAAAAAATTAGTGTTTATCGGCTGTGGAGTGTCGATGTGTGTTATGAACTCTTTTTCCATGGATGATGTATCTATGGATCCCTGGAAAGACCCTGTAGAGAATAATTCAGTTGTTTTATCCAATGTTGGTGTAGGGCAGAACTGCTCCCAAAAAAGAAAAATCTTCGAACCGGTAGATCAAGATATGGATGTGTCTGACGTAGAAGTAGAGGCAGAGTCTGTTTATCCAGTGGCTAAAAAGCAAAAGGCCGGATGGTTTAGCTCTCTTAAAGGATGGTGGAAAGGAGCGTCTTCTGAAAAAGAGTCTGAGGAGGGACAATCGACTTCGTTATCTGTTAGAATGGAATATGAGGAGAACGCTGAGAAACCCTTGTTGGGATCTGTAACGAACGAAAGTTTCATGCTTTCTCGCATGGAATTTTTCCAAGGTCGATTTAGCGATCAAGTTCAGCATGCAAAGATTCAAAAAGAAAACAATGAGCTCATCCATGAGAATAAAGATCTAAAGCAAAAACTTCTTGATAATGAACGGGCAATGAAAAATCTCAATGATGTAGCTAATAAATTGGCTCCGTATTTTTCTTCGCAAGAGATAGAAAACATAAACAAGGCGCCAACTCTGGAAGATAGATTTTTGCTGGGATTAATCGCTGCTGGGAATAATCTTGCTAAATTAAATGAAGAAAACAATGAGAGTAAAGAAAAAATTCGTCAGCTTGAGGCTATGCAAAGAGATGGAAATGATCAAATGGGAGAGTTAAGGAAGCGATTGGAGTATATGGAAAAGAAAGAAGATCAGAGAAACAAAAATGCCGAGGAAACGAGAAAGCTAGTTCAAAAAAACTCAGGAGCAATTGCCAATTTCCAATATCAACAAGATACAAACAGTGGTTCTTTTTCTATGGGAAATTTCACGTATTCTGGAGATGTTGATCCTGACATGACATCGGCAAATGGAAAGGGGACATTTTGTAACAAGGCAGGGAGTTTTGTTCTTTACGGGTTTTTTGTACAAAACTGTTTAGATTTAAGGCAGGAAATAACATGCAAAGCGACATTTGGTGAACTGTGTAAATTTAAAATAAACGAAGACTTAAAGCGCGAATTTAGCATACCTTTGAGTGAGCTTCAGAGAATAAAATCTTCTTCAAATGTCAAGGGGGGGGTAGTTGCTAAATTTGATAATGATGAGGGAATTATTTTTTGTAGCGGCTACGTATACAAAGGTCAAATGAAAGACAATGTACCTAATGGTTTAGGGATAAAGCTTTGTGCATCAGGAGAGGTACTTAAGGGCCTGTTTAATAATGGAAGTCTCGTTCCATCAAATTAGTAAGTGTTTTTCATTTCTCCTCCTTTTCGGGGAAGTCTGTGCTTCCTCCGAGGTTTCGATTGATTTGATGGGGTATGTTGATCCTGAGGTCAATATCGAAAGAGTCGATGATAACGGAACTTTGAATATATTCGGCAGAAATGAGGCTCGTTTTCGAGTTACTTCTAATGTTG
>CADARG010000079.1 GCA_902790255.1 uncultured Pseudomonadota bacterium
ATAATATATTTCAATCAATAAGGAACTTCTCCCGGATTTACGCTGATTCGTCTGCTTCATGAAACTATCGGGATTTTTATATCATTTTATCACGACCGGGAAGGGCAAAAACAGGAACTTCGCATCCTCTGAAACACATTCATCCCATTTGACTGCATTACACGGGAACGGCGTTTGGTCTCCATTATTACATGAATTTCTAGTAACGGGTCGTCCTATTTCGCAAATAATCATAAAAAGATTGGCAACTCTTCACTCAGGTTTTGTGGAACTTCAAGCTACTCAATACACTGATTCGTATATTACAACATATGAACAAAGGGGAGATAAAATATTTTTCACTTTTTCGTTTGTAAAAATAACCGATGCTCAGATTGTTTATGATAACACCGGAAGGAAAGTTACAGGAATAAATGCTTTCGAATTCGATTACACCTCAACCTTATCCAACACCGCTCCTAAAGAGCTTAGTTTCATGGAAGAAACTGAGGCACGTGGTGGATAGAATGAGAAAAAAATACAAAATCAGAAATATTCTTAAAATTTTTATATATTTCTAAAAAATTTTTTGGTTTTAACTGTTTTTTCACAATTTATTGATATTGTAAAAATAGTAGTGGTTTTTGTGTATCTTGTAGTTTTGTTTTGATGATGAAACGTAGGAGTGAGATATGTCAATACTAAGTTTTAACCATAAGGTTGTTCAAGAGGATAGCAACCAGTCTGGTACAGAAAAAAAAGTAGGAGGAGAGTCTCCGAAATATGTAGTCAAGTGCAAGGATATATTCAGCAGCACAATGAAAGGATTGGAAGATTGCGCGCCGTGCGATTGGGTAAAAACCGGCGGATCTCGTATTGCGACCTTCGATTCATCGGGGAAATTAAACGGAGATACTACAATCACGGGAAAAGATCCTGTTATTTGCATGCAGTATGGCCCGTGGGCTCCCGTGCTACAGGAATTCATGTACAGCGGAAAACCGTTGGAACAAATAAGCGTATATCGACTTATGGATATCAATGGTGAAAAAATAAAAATACAAGAATTAACTTATTCTGTCTGTTTGATAAAAACCTATGATCAGGAAGCCGACAAAATATTATTTACATTTTGTTTTTCGACACTGGAAGATCTGCAAATAGCATACAACCAAGATGGTCATAAACTTGGACAGAACGGAATGCAATTCGACTTCACCACATTGGAGATTAAAAACTCAAAGGAATAATAGTCGCCTCTGAGAATCTAATCTCTTCTATGAAAAACTACAGAACTTTTATGATCGCTTCCGTGGTTTTTTTGGCGTCGCCCAGTAATAACATGGTATTCGGAGCATAAAACAGTTCGTTATCCACTCCCGCATACCCTGCATTCATGGAACGTTTCAAAAACAAAACCGTTTTTGCTTTGCTAACCTCAAGAATAGGCATCCCGTAAATACTGCTGGTCGGATCATTTTTTGCTGCCGGATTTGTTACATCATTTGCTCCGACAACCAACGCTACATCGCAAGATGCAAAGTCGTTATTGATTTCGTCCAGCTCGAAAACATCCTCATACGGAACATTTGCCTCCGCCAAGAGGACATTCATATGCCCAGGCATACGTCCTGCGACAGGATGAATCGCGTATTTTACGCTGACTCCTTCTTTTTTCAGAATATCCGCCATTTCTTTTAAGGAATGCTGCGCTTGAGAGGTCGCCATACCGTATCCAGGAACAATGATAACAGAACTCGCGTTTTTCAAAAGGAAAGCTGCGTCTTCAGGAGCTCCTTTTTTGTAGGATCTATCCTGCCCTTTATTTCCGCCAGTCGCCGAAACACTTGCTCCTGTCGAAAACAAAACTTCAAACAAAGATCTATTCATTCCTTTACACATGATATAGCTCAGGATAGCACCACTCGCTCCAACCAATGCACCTGTTATGATCAGTAAATCGTTATGCAGCGTGAATCCGATTCCCGAAGCCGCCCATCCGGAATAGGAGTTCAACATCGACACGACCACCGGCATGTCAGCCCCTCCGATGGGGACGATAAACGTAATTCCGAAAATTAATGACAAGACAGACGCTATGATGAAATACAAATTATTTTCTGTGAAAACGAAACCTAAAATCGATAAAATGATCAACGCTAACAATGTAAAGTTAAAAGCAAACGTAACAGACCTTCCCTTGTAAATTCCGCGTAATTTCATGAAGGCAATCACCGAACCGGTAAAAGTTATTGCTCCGATCGCGCCACCTAATCCTATTTCAAACAAACTCGATACAAAAATATGCCCTGAGACATCACATATACCGAACAATTGAGGAGAAAAACACGCCGAAAAATCAATTAATAGTGCCGCTAATCCCACCAAACTGTGAAACCCCGCAACCATTTCCGGCAACTGAGTCATAGAAACTTTTTGAGCGATAAAAATACCGACTCCCCCTCCAATGGCCATCGCCAACAAAACCAATCCGATATTTGACGTCGACATAAAAGCTGCACAGCAAGCTAAAATCATTCCGAAAATACCAAATAAATTTCCGCTCCGCGAACTACTTGCTGAAGATAACCCCTTTAACGCCAAAATAAAGCATATTGCTGCTATTAAATAGAGAAGATTCACCATCTATGTAACTACCTCTTTACTTTTTTTGAAACATTTTTAACATTCTGTGAGTGACCATAAACCCGCCAAAAATGTTAATCGATGCAAACAATACGGCCAAAAATCCAAAGATTTTTGAATTCAAAGAAATGCTTCCGGATGCCGCAAATATTGCCCCGATAATAATCACGCTGGAAATGGCATTGGTAACAGACATCAACGGAGCGTGCAAAGCCGGGGTCACTTTCCAAACCACATAATACCCGACAAAGCAAGCTAAAATAAACACCGTTATACTATGCAAACTTTCGGCCGGAATCTGAAAAAAATTTTGGATAAATTCCATTCTGCAAATATCCCTTGCTTCATAAAAATCGTTGCGAGTATATCAGAAAAAATTAACTTTCTATAGACAAAAATTTATCAGCATCAATTGCTGCTTTGCATCCTTGTCCAGCTGAAACTATAGCCTGCCTATAAATTGGATCACAG
>CADARG010000080.1 GCA_902790255.1 uncultured Pseudomonadota bacterium
CTGCATCGCTTCCATCATCAGAAACTCGAACTGCATTTGGTCATCATGTAAGGGTATTCCCCACTCTTCGTCGTGATAGCGTTTGTAAAGTTCGGATATCTTATCCCATTTGCAGTAGGTCATTATTCAGTCCTCTCAATCACAACTGTAACAAACGAAATGAATATCTTGAATAATGGAGCCGTTGTTTTTTTAATTCAGAGCTTCATTTTTAAAGCTAAAGCTGTTTTCTTTTTTTTGCATTTTCAAAAAAGATGATTGACCTAAAAATATTTCTCCACAGCTTGTTTAAATTGATCTATAAACAACTTTTTAAAATACGAAGCATTGTTTTGCTCATAAAACATGATGATAGCTTTTTTATATTCAATTTCATCCACACTGCGATAGGACAGCGGACAGTAATCGTGTGCTAACAATAACGCATTTCCTACGATACGAGAAGTGCGCTTATTTCCATCTTCAAATGGTTGAATGTAAGCAATCATCATTACCGCAATTAACGCTTTTTCAATGGGGTGTTTCGTTTGATTAATAACATCTATCAGTTTTTTTAGAGCCTCTTTAATTTGAAAAGCATTATCGAGAGGTCGGTATTTTGTGCCGATGATACCAACTGTGCCTTTTCGTATTCCCGTGGATACGTTCAAATTTTCGACCAATATTTTATGAATGTCTTCAATTTTTGAAATCGTCAACAGCTTGAAGTAACCGGGATCATTCAAAACATAATCCAGTGCCTTTTTGTGATTTATAACCATATTTGTTTCATCAGAAGATTTACCTTTTGCTGACACATGATCCTTCAGTAGTCTTTCAGTGTCCAGCAAAGTATAGGTGTTTCCCTCTATTTTTGAGGACTTCCATGCCAATTCCACGGTCAGGCGTTCAAACTCCTTTTGTAATAATTTGGGGGTAAGAGAGAGTTTTTTCTTTCGAAAAGTTGAGTTCAATTCATCTAATTCCAGTCTTTCTTTCTGAGTGAGCAAATCTTTTAAAGCTGGAAATATCTCGAAATTGAATCCTTCGGTTTTTAGCTTTCTGAAATCCTCCTCGGTATTGAAATATTGATCTACGTCTATGTCAGTCAGCAGATCCGTTTTCAGTGAAGATGAGTAAGTTGTGGACTTTGCGTTTCCCGATTTTTCAATAATTCCATCCTGAATTAACGTGTTCAAGTCGCGAACAATGGTGACTTTTGACGCTTTTATATTCATTTTTTCCAAAAACGAAGCAATTTGATCCCTATTTGTATTTGGATTATCCTTTATGAAATCTAATATAAGTTCTTGTCGCTTATTGTACATTTTTCTAATCGTATCATTTCTACCTTTGATTCGTATCATTTTTGAAACGATTGATCAAGTATCAACTCCATGGATTTGGGCCTATAGCGTCAGCGAATCTTCATTTTTAAAGCAGAAATAGTTTCTTGGCTTCCATCCATAAGTTTCCAGCCGGTTTTGACTTCAGTAGGACCGTAATAGACACAAGGCAACCAAAAATTATCATCCTGTCTCGAAGTTTACGGCAGCAAGACACAAAACGTTAAAACGAAAAATATTTCCGGAGGCTTTGGCTCGAAGATTTTATTCAAATCGATACAAAACAGAAGATTTGATAAAAATTCTTGAAGATTACTCTGAACAAGAACAAATTGAAGTTATAAAGTCGATTTACAATCACGCAAAGATAATGAGATTTTTGGATTTATTTTATAAGCCGAAGGGGGATGATTAAGAAGATAATTAATGGGATTCAGAAAGGAGAATCGGAAGGTAAAACTCCTGCGGAAGCTTTGTTACGGTATTATGTTTCATTTTCCTCTGATGATTCAATTAACGCATTTAACGATATTCTGAAAAAATCTATAAAAACGAGTAACAACCTAGATGTTAAACACTTTTTTGAAATGACTTCGCAAATTTACGCGAATTTGGAGTTGCTCATTGAAAAAGAGGAGAATAAAAAGCGTCCGACTCCTCAACCCAAAGGATCAGAAACTCTCTTGGATTACATGCTTTTTGCTATAGAAAATATTTCAAATGATGATCTTAAAATGATTAGAACTCAATTAGTCGAAACCCTGGATCTTTTTGATATAGACCATTTAATTGGCAGTTCGAAATTAGAAAATCTCGTAAAAAAGTTACAAAAGCTGTGGGAGCCAGGAGAAAAAACATACTGTTTGAATGAACGCTTAAAAAGATCTACTGAAAAAATCAGATTAATGTCACATATTGCTCGATTAACCTATGACGGAGCTTATTTTTTGAATATAGGAGAGAAATCTCTTACAGTTGATCAAGCGAAGAATTTGTTTCTTTTTAATTGTTATGATGACGTATTGGATTGTATAGAAAATTCGAAAGAACTTGTTGACAATCTTCCTATAATTTTAACGAATGCCTTAGCAATTTATGACATGAACGAATCAACAACTAAGGATGGGATAGACTATCACTACCCTCTGCAAGTGATGAAAAACATTGGAAATGAATATCTGCCGCATATTTCTGTTGAAAAAGCAAAACAGTGGATAGATATTCATCCGATATTAATCTATCTGTTCAACGAAAAAAATACAAATGTCTCGCAGATTTTTGATTATTTCCTTGAGCAAATTAAAAACGGAAAAATATCTATTGATCATATCTCTTGGTTTTCTCCTTTTATGAAGTTTATTCGCGAAAGTATATCCGATGAACAAATAAATTGATTGTTCGATGTGTTATCTCCTGATATTCCAAAATTAATTAAGAGAAGTGACTTTAAGTCATTTTGTGAAGATATCTTTGATACTTGCATTAACACAGGAAAAAAAGGAGTACAGATGCTTAAATTTTTGAGTACTTATTGCGGGGAAGCATGTCAAAATACGATGGAGGATAAGTTCTCAGAAATAATGGATCAGCAACGAAATGGAAAAGGAAAAAATTATAAAGAGGAAGAAATGTCCGAATATTTGAAGATAGATGTTTGCTTATTTGCTAGATGTTTCGTCCCACATTGTAGGGATGGAGAATACAAGTTAGAATCGAAAGAAAAGGAGGAATTATGGGACAAGTATTACACGGTTGCGCCCG
>CADARG010000081.1 GCA_902790255.1 uncultured Pseudomonadota bacterium
ATGTTTGAATAGGACGGAAAAACACGATAAATGAGATTAAGCGGTTTCTTGGATTCCTGAAAAAGTTATATTCCGAATAAACCCAAGGCGCAAAATGTCAGTTCTTTCGTTTAAGACATACTGTATTGAAAACTACGCCGAATATACCGGCAAGGCTTCGAGCGAAGTCTACGAGCTTTTTGCGCACTCTGGTTTGCTTAAAATGTTGCAAGATGATTATGAAGACTTGCACGGCATGGGCAAGGAATACCTAATGGATTTCTTTGACAAGTGGTTCAGCGGGGGTGTCCAATGATTTTATACCATGGTTCCGATATAGAAATTGTCACGCCGAGGATTATCACCTCTGAAAAGGGGCGCGATTTCGGATTTGGTTTTTACACCACGACCATTCGGGAGCAGGCGGAACGATGGGCTAAACGTATTGCGAAATTGCATAGTCGCCAAGATGGCCTGCAGCATACTCCTGTTGTAAGCGTTTTTGAATTTGATGAAGATGTTGCCCAAAATCTGAAACGGAAATCATTTAGCGAAGCCTCGATGGACTGGCTTGAGCTTGTTGTCAAATGCCGTTCGGACCTTAAATACCGTCACGATTACGACATCGTGTTCGGCAAAATCGCAAACGACAGTGTCGGCGAAACCATAGAATACGTACTTGCCGGCGTTATGCGTCCAGAAGATGCCATTGAACGGTTGAAGTTTGAGAAGATAAATGACCAGATGTGCTTTAATACTGAAGCATCGTTGAAAACGATCCGCTTTGTTGAATCATATACTTTGAAGGTTTAGCATGGCCGCCGATACTCATCATCTTGTTAAGTCTATCTTGATTCCGCAAGTGGTGTCAATGCTGATGGAAATTTATTCCATTTCGGAAAATGATGCCATACGAATCGTATATACATCGCCTACGGGGAAATGCCTTGATGACGATTCGCTTGGACTTTACGGACAAAGTGCCCATTACATTTGCGGGCTTATTGAAAAGGATATTCAGAGGAATCCGGAATTGCTGAAAGAGGCGGGGTGAGGAAGAATTTATTAGTTTGTACTTTCAGACGAACGACAATTTTCCAGAGAAAATTTTTTTTAAATAGCACATGGTTATTTAACTAGTTGTATCACTGTGTATTTTGCCTATTGATGTGGTTTTTTATAAAACTTTTGAAGTATTAATGATTAATTGTTCTGCGATAAGGCGGATTATCAGCATTTCTTCATTTAGTGCTTTATCATCATGAAATGGTTTGTATTTTGATGTTTCCATCTCTTTGCTATGAACAAGAGCGTTTCTTGTTTTGTAAATCCTATTTGCAAGCTCTTTACATACACATTGTTCATCACTATTTCGAAGATTAACAATGTCACCATCAGAAAAACTGACTTTTTTAGTTTTTAAAAAATCTATATATTGGGGGTCATAATTATCTATTTCATCTATCAAAGTGTGTAAATTAATATATTTTTTTATGGTTATGCATAAAGCAGACAACTCATTCCTTGAAACGCCATCGTTTCCATAATTTTTCATATTTGTAATCATTTTCGCTAAATCAAGCAAACTCCTTTTGCTTTTGTAAGAAAAAGTAGGAGATGTTAATTTATCTGTCATTTTTTTTACCAATTCGTCATTAATGGCGTTATCGAAAAAATATTCTAAAATATGATAATATGAGAGGTATGCTAAATACGGGCTATCTGATGCCATTGCCATTTGGTAATAATTTATTAATTCATTTATGTATCTGCGGCGTGGCGGGTCGAACTCTCTTTCATCGTCAATTGCTTTAATACGATGCTGAGTTGCGGTCATTCTTCTTTTAAACAAATCATGAATATTTTTTAAGGCAACGAATACAATATTGTAGTTGTAACTAATTTGGAAAATATATGCAGAAAGTAATTCGTTAAATTCTGATAGAGATTTTTCTTTTTCGGATCTTATTTGAATGGTTGTGTTTCTAAAATAAAGATATTGTAGATATTTCTCTATATCTATAGATGCTTCTTCATCATGTTCAAATTTTCTTTTTATAAGAGATATTGGAAATAAAGGTCTTAACAATGATTTGTAACTCTCGATTTCTAAAAGATGATCAATTTGTAAAAGTATAAATTTTAAAGAAGGTGATGATATTTGGTAATTTAATTTATTTTCATCATCTTTTGCTGAGAATAGTTCTTTTTCATATCGATTTCTCCAAGGGGAATCAGAGGCTTCCTTTATTGCAATTTCAAAATAGTTTTTTTCGACAAAAATTAATTCGTCTGTGTCAATGGCGTTTTTGCTTATCTCTAATGTTTCATAAATTTTGTTTTTATCTATTGTGATATTCTTTTCAGCATATTTAGACTTGAGTATAATTTTTGAATCATTTTCATCAGTGATTTCGCCGACAAGGTTACATAAAACTTCAAAAACGTTTTCTTTAGTTAATTTTTTCATATTTTGTCTAATTTGTTTTTAAGGGTTTGACGTTGTGAAATTTTTTATTAATATACTATATTCTAGTTTGTATATGATGTGATTGATAAAAAAAGATAAAAGTTTCTAATCCCTAGTCGAACAGAGGATGACAAATGAAAATGATCCCCGCTCGGGGGCGGGGATGACAAGTGAGGGCTGCCGGAATGACAATTGCGCGGTTGGTAGTTATTCCTAACCACTAGCCACTAACCACTGTTTACTAGTACCTGTAGTGATCCGCTTTGTACGGGCCTTCCACGGGCACGCCGATGTAGTCGGCCTGAGCCTGCGTGAGGCGGGTGAGGTGAACGCCGAGCTTTTCGAGGTGGAGGCGTGCGACCTTTTCGTCGAGGATCTTCGGGAGCGTGTACACGGTGCCGCTTTCGTACTTGATGCCGGCGACAGTCTGCTTGCCCTGAGCGTTGAGCCAGAGGTCGATCTGCGCGATGGTCTGGTTCGTGAAGCTTGCACTCATCACGAAGCTCGGGTGACCGGTAGCGCAGCCGAGGTTCAGCAGGCGGCCTTCGGCGAGCAC
>CADARG010000082.1 GCA_902790255.1 uncultured Pseudomonadota bacterium
TTGGTACAATGCTCCTCCCGCTAAAATTTTCATGGGAGATACAGGATCACTGGCAATCGGAGGTGCTCTTGGCGGACTTAGTGTAATCATCAAGCAAGAATTTGCTTTGGCAATTATTGGTGGATTATTTGTGATCGAAGCTGTCTCTGTCATGATACAAGTTTGGTATTACAAGCTTACAAAAAAACGGATTTTTTTGATGGCGCCGATTCATCATCATTTTGAAAAAAAAGGATGGTCCGAACCAACAGTTGTCATTAGATTTTGGATTATCTCCATTGTGTTTGCTTTAATCGGATTAGTAACTTTGAAAATAAGATGATGAATTTTTACGAGAACAAAAATATTGGAATAGTTGGATTCGGTCAAACAGGACAATCGATTGTTCGTTTTCTTGAAAATCTCGGAGCGAATATCTTTCTTTTCGATGATAAAATTATCGATAATCCTTACTACCAAAATTCGAAAAATTTTAATTGGAAAAAGTTAGATTTTCTCATAGTTAGTCCGGGAATTCATCTTTGGTGGGACATCCATCCGGCGGTACAGAAAGCTCGCGAATTTTTTATTCCTATCATGAGCGATCTAGATATTTTTCGGCAGCAAGTCGATGGAAAAATTATCGCAATCACGGGAACAAACGGAAAATCAACAACAACAGCATTAATTCACCACATTTTCCAAAAAAAATATCGAACAGAGATCGGAGGAAATTTCGGAAAGCCAGTCTTGGACATGTCGAAAAATGCCGATTTTTATGTTTTAGAATTATCATCCTATCAGTTAGAATCCTGTAATCTTTTGGGATTCGATACGACGATTTTGCTAAACGTTACTCCTGATCATTTGACACGTCATGGTGGAATGGAAGGATATGTCGCAGCCAAACAAAAAATCTTTGCGAACCCTAAAAAAAATTCAACCGCAATTGTTGGAATCGATGATAAATTTTGCCGTTACATTTTGGATCTTGTTCATTATCCCAAAGTCATAAAAATTTCAGGAAAAGAAGTTCCTGAAAATGGAATCGGTTGGCACGAAAATCGATTGATTGATAATCGTGAAAACAAATTCAAAGTTATCGGATCAAATGTTCCCAAATTAGATGGAAATCACAATCGACAAAACATAGCAGCTGCATATGCCGCATGTATTACGAATGGAATTGATGAGAAAATTTTCGCAGAAAGACTTGCAACTTTTTCGGGGTTAGAACACCGACAAGAATTTGTAAAATCAATCAGCGGAGTACAATATATAAATGATAGTAAAGCGACAAATGCCGACTCTGTTCAACAAGCTTTGATGCGATTTAAAAATATAATTTGGATTTTAGGGGGACGTCCCAAAGAAGATGAAATCGAAAGTTTGAGTCCATATTTTTCGAAGATCAAATTTGCATTTTTGATAGGCGAAGCCGCCGAAAAATGGCATGAATTTTTGAACAAAAATCACGTCAAAAATGAAGTTGTTTTTAATTTAAAAAATGCCGTGAAAAAATCATTTAAAATCGCACAAGAAAAAGACGTAGTTTTGTTGTCTCCAGCATGTGCGAGTTTCGATCAATTTAAGAGTTTCGAAGATCGAGGAAATCAATTTAAAAAATTTGTAGAAGAGTTGCCATGCTGAATTTCTCAAGAACAAATGACGGAATTTTGAGTCGTTGGTGGTGGGCGATAGATCGATCGTTGCTGTTTGGATTTCTTACTATGATCGCATTTGGAATTTTGCTCGCCGCAGCCGCTACTCCTATGGTTGCGAATCGAATTGGTATCGAGGAATTTTACTTTTTCAAAAGACATTTGCTCTATATCGCGCCCTCTCTCGGAATTATTTTTATCATCTCAAACATGTCTCATCGTGATATAAAAATTTTTGCGCTGGTTTTGTTTTTCACGGCAGTTTTTCTGACTTTCATGACTTTATTTTTCGGAGCAAAAATCAAAGGTGCTCAACGTTGGATTTCGCTTAGCGGATTTTCCATCCAGCCATCGGAGTTCGCAAAACCTACTTTGGCAGTTTTGGTCGCATGGGTTTTTTCGGCCCAACAAAAAAATCCAGAAATCAATGGAAAATTCATAGCGTGTTTTCTGTGGATGCTATTTGCAACAGCCTTAATTCTGCAGCCTGATTTCGGAATGCTGATTGTCACAACAACAGTTTTCGGCATTCAACTTTTTTTGAATGGATTGCCGATAATTTTAGTTTTAGCTACAGTCATCGCGGGAGCCTCCGGATTTGTTCTGGCCTATATTTTTCTGCCTCATGTTACGGCTCGAGTAAACAAATTTCTGGACCCCGCCGTCGGAGATCATTATCAAATTGATCGATCTCTAGAAGCCTTTGCGAGCGGAGGATTATTCGGAGTCGGTCCTGGAGAAGGAATTGTAAAAAAGCATTTACCTGACGCCCATGCTGATTTCGTTTTCTCCGTTCTCGGAGAAGAATTTGGATTTTTCGTATGCGCTTTTGTTATTATTTTGATCGGATTTGTAGTTGTTCACGGAATGCTTCGCGCATTGAGAAATAATACAGATTCTTTTTCTCTATTGGCGTCAGTCGGATTGCTTTCTCAATTCGGGCTACAGTCTTTCGTAAATATAGCTTCAACTCTACACCTTATTCCTACAAAAGGAATGACCCTTCCGTTCATGAGTTACGGAGGTTCATCAATGTTTGCAATCAGCGTGGTAGTTGGCCTAATTTTGGCGCTCAGCAAATCTCAATCTTTTGGAGAAGAGTAAATTTCGAAAATAAGATTGCTTACTATTATTCTATCTGGCTCCAGCTTTTTTTAACATTTCAACTATTTTTGTCCATCTTCTCTGTTGCGCCATCGTTAGTGCAGTAAGACCCTCGTTATTTTTAATATCAAGATCCGCATGATGATCTATCAATTGTCTTACTATTTCGGTATAACC
>CADARG010000083.1 GCA_902790255.1 uncultured Pseudomonadota bacterium
ATCTCTCCATGGTGCCCCGGTTCGCAAAATCCAAAACACTGCATTTATAAACCTACGGTTGTCTTGCGCCTTGCCTCCCCAACTGCCTTTTCTTCCCGGCAACAGTGGCTCCAATTTCTGCCAAAATTCATCTGATATGTCGTGCCTGTGTACGCCTTTGTCTTCCATTTTTTTTCCTATCACAATTTTTCTTAGTATATCATAAACCTTGTGACGACACTATTTAATACAAAAAAGCAAGATTTTTCTAGGAGGTTAAAATTACCATGAAGTATTGTTGTATGGATTTAGAAACATCAGTAGATAGAAAAGAAATAGTCTATCTTCCTGTGACAGGGTGTTTTTGGTTTTATTTTAAAAAAGATTACGAGGAAGGATACGGACTATATCGTCTAGGGTTTTGACCCTTTTGCGGAGAGGAATTACCGAAGAATCGGCAAGCAGTCGATGAAAATGGAGATGATCCATACACAGATGCTCTTGAAGAAGCCCTTGGTAAAGATTTCTGCGACATAACACCAGAAGAAATTCCGGAAGAATTCAAAACCGACGAATGGTGGAAGAAACGAGGGTTGTGATTTCTGATTTTAGCCATTTATAAGAGAGCGAACGCAAAGGAGTATCTAACGATAACGTCTTCTTGATTAACGACAATGGCATATACATGTCCAAAGGAAAAGTTGTTAACGGAGAAAGTTTCGGAGTTGGAAGAGTTATCGAATCATTTACATTTGGACCGACCAGGCGACTTGGGGGGAGGGGGCTATCCTTGGCGGGTGTAATATCAAAACAAACGGGCGTTTCAAAGTGGCTCTAGACAGAGCATTGGAGAAAACGGAGATTTGTATTAAAATACTCTTGATATGTAAATTAACATATAGTATTATGAATTATAATTATGGATAATGTATATGTAAGTATATTAAAACAATGAGTAAAACGTCAATGATTCCTATTCCAGTAGATAAGGCTTTAAAAAAGCTTGGAGCAGATCTGAAAGAAGCTCGCATAAAAAGGCGTTTAACGATGGCTTTGGTAGAGGAACGAGCTGGAATTACCCATGTTACGTTAACGAAAGTAGAAAAAGGTGACGCAGGTGTTTCAATTGGTATCTATTCAAAAGTGCTTTTTGTGTTGGGGTTTATCGATAATTTATATCAGTTGGCAGAACCCGATAACGATTTTATCGGTAAAATATATGTTCGGGAAAATCTCCCCAAAAGAGTGCGTTACAAAAAGGATGATAGGTAATGTCTGACAAAAAGGTTTTGGTTTATATCAATTTAAAAGGGAAAGATGAGTTTGTGGGAACTTTGTGGTCTCATTTTTACAAGGGCAAGGAGACTTCAGACTTTGAGTATTCGAGAGATTGGCTGAGCA
This sequence comes from uncultured Pseudomonadota bacterium, assembly GCA_902790255.1. Taxonomy (GTDB): domain Bacteria; phylum Pseudomonadota; class Alphaproteobacteria; order UBA3830; family UBA3830; genus UBA3830. The sequence continues at coordinate 1,381 of CADARG010000083.1, forward strand.
ATCAAAAAGCTTTTTCTCTTGAGCCTGGATTATTTTTAGGTGCCGGAAAACAAGTTAATCCTCGCCAAACTCCTTTATTGGGTTCGTTCTCAGATTCTGCACCCGATACATGGGGAAGAATTTTGATGCGGAAATACGAAGCGCAGCTTGCGAGAGAAAATAGTCGCAGCCCAAAGACGCTGAATGAAATCGACTACTTGTTGTACGTAAATGATTATGCGCGACAAGGGGCTTTGCGATTCAAAACTGAAGAGAACGATCAGTTTTTATGGCCGGGAGATTTAAAATCTATTCCTCCTTTAGTTCAACTGTCACAATTACTGTATGCAACTGAAAAAATTATTGATTCAGTAGAGAAAAATGCAGATTTACAATTGCTGCTTGCTCCAGGTTCTTCCCTGGGGGGGGCGCGTCCGAAGGCTAGCGTTGTTGATGAATCAGGTAATTTGTGTATAGCTAAATTTCCCAAAAAAGATGATTACTCAAATAATGTGCTGTGGGAATCGATTGCATTAACTCTCGCGAAATCCTGCGGTCTCAACACCCAAGAATGGACTCTGAAAAAAATCGCGAATAAAGACGTCATTATTTTGAAACGATTCGATCGGAAGAGACAAGAACGCATTCATTTTTTATCAGCAATGAGCATGTTGAATGCTGTTGACAATGATACAGAAACTCACAGTTATTTGGATATTGCTGATGTGATAAGACAATATGGAGCTTCTCCAAAAGAAGATTTGATTGAGTTGTGGAAACGAATTGTATTTTCGATTTTGATTTCAAATACAGATGATCATTTGAGAAACCACGGCTTTTTGTATGTGAATGAAAAGGGATGGAAATTGTCTCCGTTGTACGACGTAAATCCGAGTATCGATAATAAGAAAGTCTTAAGTACTTATATAACCGAAAATGACAATACTCAGTCAATTGATTTGGCTTTAGAGGTTTGTGAATACTTCGGAGTTGGTTTAAAAGACGCAAAGGATATAATTGCGGACATGAAAAAGAGAGTTTCTAATTGGTCATTCGTTGCAAAAAATCACGGGTTATCCAAAAAAGAAATCGAGCAGATGATATTGGCGTTCAAATTGTCTTAAAAGTGGTTTTATAATTCGATTTATATCTCATGGGGGTATTCAGACGGTTTTTTGATAGAACCAGCAGTTTTGGTAGATTCGAAAAATAGAACTTTTTCTCGTTTTTATAGTCACTTGGTTACCAATTGATCTAATTTGGAGTAACTATTGGAATTATAAAATAAATTCGGAAATTTAACGGAAAGTTCGTTTTTAGTATCATTTGGTTAGTGAATGATTTTGTTTTAATTCAAGTTGTTGAAAAACAAAGAAAAATCGAGATTTACTGCCTCCAACACTGGTTATGTTTTTGTGGTCATTCGCTCCACCATTCCGATTTGCGTACTGGACATTTAGCTCAGCGGTAGAGCATCACGTTCACATCGTGGGGGTCGCAGGTTCGAACCCTGCAATGTCCACCAGCAACGTACAGCCTGTTGATTTTACCAGCAACGTACAGCCTGTTGATTTTTAAGGATAATTCGGGAAGTTTGAAAACAGGATTTGCCAACTACGTGTAGTTTATCATTAATCCATTCCAAAGTTTAAATGCATTTAATTAATCTCCAATCTATATGTTTTACGAAAAATTTCTCTCCAAACACCGGAAAATCTCCAAATAAGGGGAAATGGAGAATTTCGTTATTTCCGCTCAAATTTCAGATTTAAATCAAGTTTTCGTAAAATCGTTAAAATTTTTTCCGCAAAAAACAATTGGAGTAGCGGGTGATAGTAAAAACGAACTTTAAAATTTAGGAAAAATCAATATGTTAGTAAAAATCATAAAACTATGGAGTTTTCTGGAAAAATGACTAAACAATAAGCAAATACTGGTATTTCAGAACAACTGCTTGCGGGGCAGAAGTTCGAACCTCCTTCATAAACCAACGCAAAAGGAGGAAAAATGCAAAAACTCTATTACTTCGAAAAAGCAAAGTCCATCAATCGAGGATTTACTTTTGCATAATCTTGATAATATCCTATTTCCAAAAATATTTTACGGTTGAGTTGCAACTTGAGATTGTTTTGAATAAGATGATAGCTTAAACACGTATGGTGTGATGATTATAATGGTGAGTGCAATGAAAAAATATCTTGGGCGAGTGACGTTTTTGATCGTTAGCTTGTCGTATTTTTCTGATATCGAAGGAATGTATGATTACAGGAAAGCTAATGCGCAAAAATGGCTAAATTCCACGTATTCTGGAAGGAACGGTTTTGTTCCTGTGAAAGAAGATGGTATTAGCGCAGGAACGTTATTGTTCAAGGGATTTGTCAGGGCTTTACAATTTGAAATCGGTTTGGAAAAACTTGGTGTGACAGAAGCTAACGGGAATTTCGGACCGGCTACTTTCAGAAATTGTCCTACAATACAGGCAGGAAGTATTGATACGAAAAATAATTTTGTGAAATTGATCCAGCACGCGCTATTTTGCAAGGGATATCATGCCGGAGCAGTTAACGGTGAGTTGAAGGGAAGAACAGTTGATGCCATTCTGAAGTTGAAATTTGATGCTTTGGGAGTTAGAGTGAACGACTCTTCCGTGTCACCAAGATGGTTTAAGGCGATTTTAAACTCAGATGCATATGTATGCGTAAACCGAGGCGATCCTCAAATAAGATCTATTCAGCAGCATTTGAATAGAAATTACAACTTATACACAGGCATAATGCCTTGCGACGGACATTATTCGAGGGATACGAACCGCGCTTTAATATTCGCTCTTCAGGCAGATGAGGGGATGCGTGTCGGTGTGGCCAATGGAAATTTCGGACCGGGAACAACGGAGAAATGTCCGACTATTTCGGCTGAAAGCAGAGTAAATTTAGTAAGAATTCTGCAAAGTGCGTTGTACGTTAATGGTTTCAAAGGAGCAATTAACGGAGTGTATGATGCCGGAACTGCTGCTAATGTGAAGTCCTTTCAATCATTTGTTTGTTTGCCTGAAACCGGTGTGGCGAGTATGCCGACAATAAAGGCGTTATTGACCAGCTGCGGTGATACGTCAAGAGCAGCAAAAGCTTGCGATTGTTCTGTGTTATTAAATGTTTCGTCCCACATTGTAGGGATGGAGAATACAAGTTAGAATCGAAAGAAAAGGAGGAATTATGGGACAGGTATTACACGGTTGCGCCCGCACG
>CADARG010000084.1 GCA_902790255.1 uncultured Pseudomonadota bacterium
TTTGAAAGTCCAAACCTATGATACCATTGGGTTTCAGTACTTGAGTGATGAGCAAAAACAAGAGTGGATGGGTGGTCTTAAAGGGGCTTTGAATTTTAAAGATTTAAACAGAATTGAAAATAATATGAAATTTCTTGCAAATCTTTATGAAATAGAAAATATGAATTTTAAGACGAATTGGAGTTATATCGATATTCCGTCAAGGCTTGATTTTCAACGAATTATTAACAATTTGACAATTTTAAAAAACCGAGGTAAAGTGTTGAAAACTACTCCTAAAATTCCTGATTTACCTTTGAATTCTTACCAAAAAATCAATGATTTGGAAAAAATTCTTTATGATTTATATTGGGTCTACGAGAACGAAAGTCTGGCATTTGCAAGAAATGACGCAAGATTTAAATCTGAGTTATATTCTAATGATAATATTACAGTAATTTAATCAAAAAAGGAGAAGAAAATGGGAATAAATTTCCAGAAATCAATATGGATTGACAGGATTTCTGATAATCCAAACAGGAGAAAATTAACAAAAGTGGGAGAGAGTGAGAGCGTCAGCTACGTCGTCGAAAGAGATGATAATCCAACTGTAGAAGGCACCGCGTTTAGCGCTTCGACAATGAATAATCTCGAGGATAGAATTGCCAATATCACCATTGATCCTGCGAGTTTCAGTGAAGATGGTCTTTTTACTTCTGAAGAAAAAATAAAGCTTAACGGAATTCAAGAAGGAGCCACAAAAAACTCGATTACAAGAGGTACTGAGGCTCCGAGCGGCGGGTCGGATGGCGATATTTACCTGAGATACAGCTAAAAGGAGGCAAATATGGCAAAAGGAAGCTTTTCTAGCAACACTGGGGTGCAATGTAATATCAGACTCGAATTTTGGAGCAGCATAGATGTTTTATCAAACTCGTCAAACGTAACAATGACGGCGTTTTTGGATTATTACGCTCCTTTGTATATGGGCTCGAGAAATCTGAGTTTTAACTGTAATGGAAATTCTTACCAAATAACTACTGGTAGAATTGGTGATTCCGGAAGATCACTGAAACATTTGAATTTCGGCTCTTGGACGACAACTGTTTCGCATGATTATGATGGCTCGAAAAGTTGTTATCTTGAAATTTCGATTCCTTTAAATATTACCTATAGTGGGAAATATTTGGGAATAGTTACGGCAGGTGGAAATGTTAATCTTGATAAAATCCCTCGGAAATCGATTATCGAAAGCATCGGTGATTTTTCAGTCGAAGGAGAGCACTGGCTGAATTATCGAAAATACTTTCCATCATTCTGGCAAAATTTATGGATAACTGCAAAAAACGCCGGAAGAGATGAAAATTGGCAAACTGTTGGAGTATTTGGCGGTTACGAAAATGGTCAACATGTTAAATTTGATCCCACGAATATCGCCAAAATTTATTCGATTGCGATGCCTGAAACCACTGTTGGCGCTTACGTTGATGTTATGTACCATCTTGAAACTTGGACTTCGAAAGGAGGAATTTTTATAGGCGAAGATACCAAAATTGTTAAAGGTTATCTTAGCGGTAATATTTCGTTAAATATTGACGGTAATTGGAAGAAATGTATTCCGTTTGTGAATGATTCGGGCACGTGGAAACCTTGTGTTGTTTACACTAACATTTTAAATAATTGGAAATCTGTATTTTAGTTAAAATTCGACAAAGTTCATCTTGAATATTATATGTGGAAATCTACAATATTTTGTGATTTATCTTTCAAAAATAGTGCAATAAGTTACTAATTATTAAGTTTACATAAATCACGAAACAAATAACAAAATTATTTAAATTCCAGAAATTCTAAGTTTCTGGGGATTTTTGTTTTTTTAAGATTTTCTGGGAAGTCAAGAATTTTGGAGAAAAGCCCATTCAGGACTTTCCTTAATCGAGATAGTCTTGATGGGCTTTTTAAGATTTTTTTACGCGAGAGCTCCACCAAATTTCTTCAAATTTTAAATTCTAAAAATTTTTAATTTGGAGGAAATTGTGAAAAACAATTACGTGGTGGAAATAACGGATACTAATGGCAAAAAAGTAAAGGTTGAGGTTAATTTTGAAGTTTGGGAATTTGACAAAAACGACCATTGGAAGCAAATTTGGCAAAAACGAAAATCAAAACAGGAGGATTCATATGAAAATTTATGCGAAATTTATGCAAAAAATGCTATTCCTAGGGAATTTACATCTAAATCCATCGAAAATGAATTCATGGAGAAGTACGAGAAAGAAAAACTTTGGGAAGCAGTTAATTCTTTGCCTGAGAAACAAAGGAGGAGGATAATTTTAAGATTTTATTACGGATTAAAAATTTCTCAAATTGCAAAAATCGAAAACTGCTCTGAAAGGGGCATCAAATATACATTATTGGACGCTTTGAAAAACTTAAAAGCAATGATTGACTAAAAAAAATGAAAAAAATTCAATTTTTTGGCAAAATCACCTTCCCTTTTTGATGTTTTCAACGCCCTAGTATATAGAGGGAATTTTTCCCAGCCCTAAAGAACCTTGAAAATTGAATAAAACCAAACTCAGTTACATTTAAAGATACTCCTGCCCAGTCACAGTCGGAGCGTACAGCAAGATGGGAACTTGTGAGGCGTCAAAGGCAATGAGGGTAGCTCGGAGAGATCCTCGGAGACGTGAAACTCGTGTGATGATGAATTTTTCATCAGGCTGAGTTTGGAAGCTAAAGTCAAAAATGGAGGATATTATGTGTGACAATCATGATTCAGAAACTGTTTTCTTTGAGAATCAACTGGAATTTAAGGAAAATAAGGCAACTTATGTAATTAAAGCCCATTATGATGACAAAATGGAAGATTTGGTTACTAAAATCAAAAAATTGCTTAAATATGAATGCAATAAATC
>CADARG010000085.1 GCA_902790255.1 uncultured Pseudomonadota bacterium
TATTACTCCGGGAAGTCCTTGGGAGAACGGATTTATCGAAAGGTTCAACGGTACTTTACGCGATGAATTGCTCAACCGAGAAGTGTTTTATTCTCTTGAGGAAGCTCGAGCCTTGATCGAAAATTTCCGCCGAGAATATAACTCTGTTCGGCTTCATTCGTCTCTCGGATATACTGCTCCTCTTTTGAATCTCTGAATACGAGCTTTCAGTTGGTTCAATCTTTGGGGGCTTGACAAACATCATGGCCAATAGAAAAAGTAAGGGGACATAGTATTCATCAAAGTTCCAAACCTGTATTTAGTTTCAGCATTACCAATACAGTACTTAAAAGTCTAAATTGTACTCGCGTATCTGTTTTACATCAAACACTAATTGAAGAAAAACCCTGAATACAAACATCTGTTAAAAGACCATCTGTTATGTTGCTGTAGATATAATATTCAAGTATTTTCGTTGAAAAATTCGAAAAACTCCACGTTTCTTATTTCAAATGGAGGAGTGCAAAAGACCACTAAATCGGCGAATTTTGCCTTGGTTACGTGCTTTTTCTCGGGTTCAATAACATAAAAATCATGTTTTTGCAGTGGCACCGCAGTTTCGTTTTCGAAAAGAATTTCACACTCGCCCTCAAGCACGAAAAAAGCCTCAAAAAATCCGTGATTTATCTTGCAGGGATATTCATTATTTCGAAAATAGACAACGGCACAATCTATAGGAAATGGATTCTCTTTTCCTTCGCAATATTCTTCTACTTGTAGCCCAAAAGCCTCTAATTTCAAAACTTCTTGCGCACTAAATTTCATCTCTTTTTTGCTTCTGTTCCATAAGGAGGTTTAGTTAATCCCATAGGAGACTCCGTAAATATTTCGCAGCCGTTTTCGGTAACTCCAATGGTATGCTCAAATTGCGCTGATAAAGAATGATCCGCCGTAATCGCTGTCCATCCATCCCCCAACAGACGAGATTTGTATCCGCCGACATTAATCATCGGCTCAATCGTAAAGACATTGCCTACTTCCAAGGTTAACCCCGTGTCCGGCTTTCCGTAGTGTAATACCATTGGTTCATCGTGAAACACTCGTCCGATACCGTGACCGCAATAATCTCTCACAACTGAAAACTTATTTTCCTCTACGTAAGATTGGATAATGTATCCGATATCCCCTAATTTTATACCCGGCTTTACTGCGTTTATTGCCATCATTAAGGAATTATATGTGACATCAATCAATTCCATCGCTTTTGCTGAAGGCTTCCCAACTATATACATACGGCTGGTGTCACCATACCACCCATCCAAAATCACTGTTACATCTATATTTAAAATATCACCCTTCACCAATTTTCTCTCAGAAGGAATACCATGACAAATTACATGATTCAGGGAAATGCAAGTCGCCTTGGGATATCCGTTATACCCCAACGGAGCAGGAATTGCGTCATTCTGCAAAATTTCCTCATGACAAAGATGATCTAATTCTGCAGTTGTTACTCCTGCTTGTACAAAAGGTGTAATATAATCCAAAATATGAGCAGCAAGTTTACCTGCTTTTCTAAGCCCAACAAAATCCCGCTTTGAATATTTTCGACAACCAGCCATTTCTTTCCTTCAAATTAATCTTGATTTTCTATTTCATTCGCAATTTTTACAGCACCAAATTTCATATAGCGAACTCCCGTAAATACGGTCATAAACACAGCTATCCAAAGCAAAAACAGTCCCAGTTGGCGTATTGTCTGAGTCTCTGGAAACATTGCGGAAAATAACAAACAAGTTATGGAAAACATTTGCATCGCAGTCTTCCACTTTGCATACCGGGTAACCGGAACTCTAACCCTCATTTCCGCCATAAATTGTCTCAATCCCGAAACGATAATCTCCCGTGCTAAAATTATCGTAGCAGCAATTAGATGAATTCCGTCAATAATTCCAACCCCTGAAAGCATCAACAAAATCGTTGAAACCAACAACTTATCGGCCACAGGATCCAAAAAACGTCCAAATGCAGAAACTTGCTTCCATTGACGAGCAAGATATCCATCGAAAAAATCCGTTGCACAAGCAACAACAAACAAAATAGTAGCAACAAGATGAGAAAAGTAGCCTTCAACGTAGAAGCAAGCCACTATGAACGGAATCGAAAATATCCTCGATAACGTAAGCACATTCGGCAACATATCAAACTCCTCCCTCCCATCTGAATTGTACCATAATTAAACATTAAATCTGAAATGAAAAATATCTCCGTCACTAACTACATAGTCTTTTCCTTCCAGACGCATTTTTCCCGCAGCTTTCGCTCCTTGTTCTCCGTCGCAGGATATGTAATCGTCGTAACTAATAGTTTCAGCGCAAATAAACCCTCTTTCAAAGTCTGTATGAATCACACCAGCGGCTGTCGGAGCTTTTGCTCCGCGATGAATAGTCCAAGCACGAGATTCTTGAGGACCAACAGTGAAGAAAGTCAACAACCCAAGAAGATCATATCCTCCTCGAATTACTCTCACCAATCCTGATTCTGAAAGACCTAAAGATTCTATATACTCTTGTTTCTCCTCTTCATCTTGAATCTGAGCAATTTCTGCCTCAATTGCCGCTGAAATTATAACCACAGATGAATTATGTTGTTTTGCAAAACTTTCCACCTCTTTTGTATATCCATTTCCTGAGACAACATCACTCTCGGAGACATTACACACGTACAGGATGGGTTTTCGAGTTATAAGTTGTATGGTATTTGCAAAAATATCCTCTTCTTCAGTTAATTCCAACTTACTCAATAGTTTTCCTGATTCCAACCAATCTATAGACTTTTTTAGAAAATCTTTTTCAA
>CADARG010000086.1 GCA_902790255.1 uncultured Pseudomonadota bacterium
AAATTACCCTGTTGATTATGTTCAATCTTGTATTGTTAATGGTAAGACGTTTTATGAAAATAGTATACTGAAAAAGTTGCAATCTTATATAAAAGAAAATGCTGTAATCTTAGACATAGGAGCCAATATAGGGAATCACTCTGTTTACTGGGCTGTAAAAGCTAATGCAAAGAGAATTTATTCATTTGAGCCGGTGCAAGATACGTTTAAAATTCTTAAGAAGAACATAGAAATTAATGAATTAACTGATAAAGTGAAAATCTTCAACATAGGATTGAGTAACGAAAAGATCAACGGAAGTATTTCTCACTATGATCCATCAAATATCGGAGGAACATCTATAAAACAAGATTTAAACGGAAATTTAGTGCTGGATAAGTTGGATAATATAGAAATCGAAGAAGATGCAATAGATTTCGTAAAAATCGACGTAGAAGGACACGAGTTAGAGGTATTTCAAGGAGCAAGAGAGACGCTGACAAAATATAGACCAACGATATTTGTGGAAACTTTTTGGGATAAAAGACCTAAGGTTCATGAGTACCTAACGAGCTTAGGATACCGTCTAGAAAAAAGTTTCGTTGGTGAAAATTATTTATATATTTTCGATAATATAAAATAGGAACTGTAAATGATTTTATATATCATTGATAACAAAGACACTAATATTGAGTCAGTTGATAAAGAAGAATAGAATGATGCTTGTTATCTAGATTGATTTAAAGACCTGTTCCTTTAATTACAACAATAACAGATGTTTCCGAATATGTTGTCTTTCTCGGGTTGGCTCGCTTATCTCTGTGCTAAAAAAACAATCCAACTCAGATTGACATTTTGGTTAAAAGTGCTAGAATATAGCCCTATTAGTTAAGAGAGATTGCAATGACCACTAAAGAGAGAGTTTTAGTTTCGAGAACAATTGCTGTGCCAGCGGATACTAATCCATGGGGAGATATTTTCGGCGGTTGGATCATGTCGTTGATGGATATTGCTGCGGGAAGCATAGCTGCTCGTTTGGCTCGAGGATCTATCGCTACAAAGGCGATTAATAATGTCACTTTTGATGCCCCTATTTTCGTGGGAGATGAAGTTTCGGTTTATGCTGAGCTTGAGAAGATTGGAAATACATCTATGACTTTGAATGTTTATGTCACCATTCGCCGAAAGGGTTGTAGCGAAGAGTTGCATGCGGTAAAGGGAACATTTATAATGGTGGCGCTTGATGAGAACCGCAGGCCACGTCCTGTGAAGGCTCTCTGGGATAAGTCAGAGAAATAATTTTGGAAGAGGCTGAATTATGGAAAAGAAGACCGAGGGGTTAGAGGAGCGAGAGGAGACCGAAGTTTCTGAAAATTCGGAAGGGGAGGTGGATCCTCAAGCCGAGTTGCTCGAACAAATCGCGACTTTAAAAGACGTCTTGCTCCGTAAGACAGCTGAATCTGAAAATTTGCGTAAGCGTCTTGAGACAGAAAAAGATGAGGCGGTGAAATATTCTAACAAGAGTTTCGCCCGTGATCTTTTGGTGGTTTTGGATAATTTTGAGAGGATTAACAAGGGTAAGGCGTCAGTGCAAGGTAAGATCGATGCCGATCCTAGTTTAAAGGCTTATTTTGAGGGAATCTCTATTTGCGAGAAAGAGTTACTTTCCACTTTTCAGAAATACGGGGTTTCTCGTGTAGAAGTTTCTGCGGGAGATCTTTTTAATCATGAATTTCATCAAGCGATGTGCGAGGTTGAAGATGATAAGCAACCAGCAGGATCCGTGGTTAAGGTTTTTCAGACGGGTTACAAGTATTATGACAGGTTGTTGCGTCCTGCGATGGTGAGCGTTTCAAAAAAGGCTTAGTTGTGGAAGGCAGCGAAAGAGTCATTTGTGTGGATCTTGACGGAACTCTGATAAATACTGACTTGTCGGTAGATGCTGCGAAGAAATTCGTTCGAAAAAATGTCCTGAATATTTTTCGTTTGGTATTTTGGTATTTAAAAGGTATTCAATACCTCAAGTATAGAGTGTCGGAAGAGGTTCAACTTGATCCATCGGTTTTACCTTACAATTTCAGTTTTCTCTCCTATATTACTTTGAAGAAATCTGAAGGATGTAAAATCTATTTGGCAACTGGCTCTACGAAAAAGTACGCTAAGCAAGTTGCAGATCATTTGCAAATTTTCGATGGCGTTTTTGCTAGCGATAAAGAAGTAAATCTTATCGGAAAAAATAAAGCAACAAAATTGGTAGAGGTATTTCAAGAAGGCGGGTTTGATTATGCAGGAAACAGTATGGATGATATTCCTGTTTGGATGGAAGCCAACAAAAAAATCCTTGTTTCCTCCACTCCAAAGGTGAGAGAAGCGATGAAATCAATTCCTCATACGTTGTTTGAGAGTAGTTCTAAGTAAAAAAATTTGTTCGAAAGAATCTCTTCGCTAAGGAGCTGTTTCGTCGAATAATCCTGATTTGGGGGTGAAGATAACGACGGAGTTGAAATAGCCTCCTCTTCCCATGTTGCTATTGTCACTGTTTTTATTTTTCCATTGTTTCGGAGATACTAGACGACATCCAAAAACTTCTTTGGATGTATATCCGGATTTACCATTTATATCCTTATCACCTGTATAAAAATAAATAATGGCTTCCACGATAATTTTTACCTCTCCTGGTCCTATTTTTAAAGTCGGGTATATTTGCGAAGGCTGTACATCTGTTCCCATGTTAATTAGTGATACATCGTGAGAAGTGGTTTGTGTCCCATCCTTGATCGTTGCTGGAGACACAACAGATGAGTCGTCGG
>CADARG010000087.1 GCA_902790255.1 uncultured Pseudomonadota bacterium
TTTCTCCTTATGATCTCTTTGATCCGCATTACCTTTTCTCGGCTCTTCTTTCCTTCCTCCTATTATTTCATTGATTATTTAAAAAATAGTTAATATCTTCGGGGTTTTATGAAAGAGTGATATGGGGAATGGGGTTGGGGGGCATACCAACTTCCTGATGGTATTGCCACAACATTAGCTCTCAATTCTTTACTAAACAGGCTTATCCTTTGAGAGCATATCTTTAAAAAAACGACTACGCGCACGAATTTCAGACATCATCGATGATCGGACTGTATTCAATTTTCCGCGAGTTTCTTCATCGACTTCCTCCTCAAATATTCTTGCAGTTATTCGCGAAATTTCATCTCGATTGTATTCCTTGTCTTTTCCTTCCTCGGTCAAGATAATAGACTCCAACTCCGACAGAAATAGTATATCGTCAGGTATCTTCTTAATGGAATTGATTTTTTCATTTCCTCTAACATCAATTTTTTTTAACCGTTCTAACTTAGTAAAAAGAGAAGGAATCTCGGTTAATTTGTTATTACTAATGTTAAGTTCCTCCAAACCTTCACACATAATTATATCAAGGGGCAACTCAGTCAAACTCTGATTACTCAAGTCTATTTTCTTTACAGTTGCCATAACTTGCTCGTCATCAAGCCCAATTTCACACTCTTCACCTGACGACTGACTCTCAGATACAACTTGTTCATAATCAGGTCCAAACATATATTCGAGATCGAAAAATTCACTGTCCAGAGTTATAAATCGACGTATTGAAATACGATCATCCAGCATTACGTACTCCAAATTCCGCAAATTCCATACTTGCTGTGGCAAATTATCTATGTCATTTGACTCGAGGTTTAAGTATTCCAACTCAGTTAAATTTTCTATCTCAGGAGGAATAACCTTTACTCCGCAACCGTTGAGATTCAAACTTGTTAATTTTTTACAATCCCAAACCGAAGCAGGAATTTCGAACATTGACTTGTTGCTCGCTTCACTCTCCAACAACTGAACTTCCAGATCTAACAAAGTTGACGAGTTTTTTGCTATCAACTCGCATACCCTATCTGTACTTTTACCCGTCACGTTACATATCTTCAATTTAATCAACTGCGGAAAATACAATGTATCAAGAGGAATACTTAACAAATCACTTTCTTTAACTGTTAGTTCCTTCAAAGCAGGAAATTCTCCTCCCAAAGCCAAGATTTCAAGATTATCGGAATTGAGTATCTCAATACTATCTCTACAACTCAACGCTTCATTCCATGAAGAAATCTTAAATTTTTTTGTCGGATGCCCTATTTCTGCGTTTTCCTCTAAAAATCTCTTATTGTTTCCGAAACCATCTCCTCTATATTGATTCACCCCGGATACATTATATGCGACAACCACCAAACTCAACAAAAACACTACTTTCTTCATATACTTACCTCCTTATTTTCAATCATTCGCGAAATGTAATTTTTTAAAATCTAAAGGCAAAGCATTCACAGGTATTTACTGCATCTACATTTTCCATTTATAAAGCCCTATATTTATCAAACAAAAAAACCTCAATTTGCCGACGCATAAAAAACACATTAACTAATAAAGCGGTACCATACGGCAAATCTTTTTGCAACAGCTATTTATTGTAATTTGTGTTTTAATGTAGCTTTTTTAGTTACGCTGCTGTGTTCTTAACCTATCTGACAATTTTTTGTTTTTCTTTATCAAATCAACATTATCTTTTACTATATTTCGGTTTTTTATTTTTAATTTGTTATTTTGATTTATTAGATTGTTATTGTTGTTCGATAATTTTGTAACATCGTCTATTAACATGTTTACAGAAACCTGCCCCTTCATGTTTTTTTCTTTTAGGTCTTCAATTTGTTGGGACTGTACTTTGCAATCGTAAAATAATGTTTTATTCTCGTCCTTTAAATTTGTAATTTCCTTATTTAACCCGTGAGTCACCATCTGTAACATCAATTGATTCTTTACAAGATTTTCGATATTCGCATTTAATATTCGAATCATTTTTTTATACTTTTCTTTTTCCTCGGACAACTTTTTGATTTCTGAATTCAGTCTTTTGACAGCATTCTCGTAAACCTCTTGATTTTCGGACAAATATATAACTTCCTTTGTTAACTGATTTACAAGATTTATTTCTTCATTTCGATCTAACTGTTCCATCAAAAATGAATCAACTTTTCTTACTAATTCCGATATTCCCTCTCTTTCTTTCCGGTTATTTCTTCTAATTACATCAGTAACATCTGAATCTTGTATTTCTTTTAAAGATTTTTCCCTGGGATTATTCTCGAGATTACCTATATATTTTCTCTTTGACGCAGCTTCAGCTAAAAGATTTAAACTATCCAATGATACTTCCATATTAGTTGAAGCCGTTCTTTTTTTTGGATTGTTATTTAATGATGAAGAAGTGTCCAACCCAAATATAGTTACTGACACAAAAAACATGGTTGTTATTATCAAAACTCTTTTCATATTAACTCTCCTTACTTAATACACTCATATACCACACAAATGTATGCAATTCGAAAACCTAATCCATTCTGCAAAATCACACCAAAATCCAGATTTCAAAAAATTTATTCAGGAGATAATAAAATAACGATACAGATTTTACAAAATTTTTTATTCTCTTCCGACAATTTAAATCTCAATAGCTCTTGAATCAGCGGCAGCTACAAAAAATAAAAGATAAATCTTCAGATGGTGCGCCCCGTAGGATTCGAACCTACGACCTGCGGCTTAGAAGGCCGA
>CADARG010000088.1 GCA_902790255.1 uncultured Pseudomonadota bacterium
GAATTTCGCTTGGTTCAGTCCGGGATTTTCAAGAAGTCGCTTTTGCAAAATGTAAGCCTTGACCAAGATTTTCGAGAGAGGCGTGACGGCGTTTTTATCGTCAGGTTTTGAATAATAAGCCTTTTGACCTTTCTTGAGATTAATTCGGAGAGGCACAAATACCTCCTGCTGCAGTGATTTCATATGTTTCCCTTTCAATTATCCAACTGAGTTAATAGAGGATCAAATCCTTCTAAGTTCAAATTGATTTTCAGCCCGTCTTCCTTGACGATGACGTTGTTTGCGAGCATGTCTACGATTTTCTTTTGCTCAGCCTGATAGAGATAATGCCAGACTGAGTTCAAATTTTTTAACGAGGAAAGGAGCGGTGTTTTGCTGATCTTTTTGTCTTCTTCAGCCAGGTGGTTTAGGTGCATAATGACTTCAGGAGATTTCAGGATTCGCACAATTTCAGATATCACTTGTTGTTCAATAGGTTCTGCCGGAAAACTTGATCTAGGTGCCGAGCAAGATTTGAATTTGAGGTGATTATAGCAGGTGTAATAGCGGTAACGTAGGTTTTTCTTGTACGAAAATGTTTGCTTCATCAAGCATCCGCAATCGCAGCATTTGATCAAACCCGATAAAAATGACAGACTTTGAGATTGTTTTTTTCGCCGACCCAGTATCGATTTCGATTTGAAAATTTCCTGCGCTTTGTCCCAAGTTTCTTCATCAATTATGGCTTCATGCTCGCCAGGGTACACGTTGCCTTTGTGAGTAACGCAGCCTTTGTAATACGGATTTTTGAGGATTCGTTGAACGTGTTGCGGAGAAAAAAGACCTCCTCTTTTTGTTTTGATACCAGCATCGTTGAGCGCACGGGCGATTTCGAAGTAGGATTCGGTTTGGAGAAACTTTTCGAAAATCAGTTTTATCAGTTTTGCATCTTCTTCATTTATAACGAGTTTTCGGTCTTTGACCTCGTAGCCCATCGGAGGGTTACCGCCCATCCAGAGACCCTTTTTGAGAGATGATGCGAATTTATCCCGAATGCGTTCTCCAGTCATTTCTCTCTCAAATTGCGCAAAACTGAGCAGGATGTTCAGCATAAGCTTCCCGGATGACGTGGAAGTATTAAACGATTGAGTAACTGAAACGAAGCTGACATTATGCCTTTCAAACAGCTCAACAATTTTCGAAAAATCGAACAACGAACGAGACAAACGATCGATTTTATAAACCACGACCATATCGACCAATCCAGTTTCGATGTCTGCAAATAATTCTTTCAGAGCCGGACGATTCAGATTACCGCCGGAAAAACCTCCGTCATCGTAATGTTTAGAAATCAACCTCCAGTTTTCGTGAATCTGGCTTGCGATGTAGTTTTCTCCTGCCAATCTTTGTGCGTCTAAGCTGTTGAACTCTTGCTCAAGCCCGTCTTCACAGGATTTTCTCGTATAGACAGCACAACGAATTATTTTCTGCTTCATCATACATTTACTCCGAAAAACTTTAACCCATTCCATTTTGTTCCGGTGATCTTGTTGGCGATCGCGGAGAGAGATTTAAAAACATCGCCCTCATAAGCAAATCCGTTATCAACAACCAGCACCTCGTAAGTTTTATCGTGATATTCCTTGACGATTTTAGTTCCGATTTGAGGCTGGAACTTCTTTTTTTCTTGTTTTTGAGGGAAGTCTTCTTTGCTTGCTCTCTGATTTTTTCTTCAGTGGCAGGATCAACTCCGCCATAAGCAAGTTCCTGAATCTTGTAAGCGATTTTCGCGACCATGTGCTGGCGGCTGTCGACTTCAGGTTTGTAGTCAAAAAACTTATCCCACATATTGCGCAGGGAATTCTCGTCCATGCTCTGCAGCGCAATGATTTGCTTGATTATGCTTAAATCATTTTTAGTATTCGGAATCATAATTGCTTCTCCAATGGGTCAATATTGTTGGTGCTATTACCCCTCCAAACCCGAGATAAGTCAAGCCGATAATGATGAGTTTTTTCTCCAATTTCAGTATTTTTCGAATTAATGTATCGAATTATGGCCTCGTAGATTATTTTTGCCAACTTTTCCGCTTTATCGTTTTTGATTTTCTTGAACATCGTACACCTCACAGCAACACATTACCTGAAATTACGTAGACTTTCTTGTTCCCGTCGGGAGTCCACTTCTGCTGACGGTAGTCTCCATTGTGATCTTTCAATAAGAAGCCTTGCTCAATTAACAGAGAAATAACGGTTTTTCTGTTGAAATTTTTGCAGATTTCATTTTGGAACACCGATGGAGATACGAAGAAAGTAATTTCGTCTTTATAGACCCGTTTGTATCCGGCCATGTTGTGAATTTTCTGATCAGAGTAGCCATCGAGATCGAAGAACCTACTGTGTCCGTGAAGTTCGAAGAAAGATTTAACCTGATCGATGATTTGTCGGTTTTCGTCGTCACCAACTCCGTCCTTGTCCTCAAGCCAGGAATTGAAACAAGCCACAGCGGAGTTGTACGAAGTTTCGGGTTTCCAGCATACAATGTCGTATTTGATTGCTAATTCGCCGGCGAACCCAACTAACATGAATCTCTCGAAAGCACGCATATCTTGTCCTTCGGCGTTTTTAGGAAGATACATGGACTTCAATCGAAGAAACTCCTCTTTATATGAATCTCTGATATCAGCTTGATGATTCAACACGTGCTTGATGAACTCAACGGAGGCGATGCCGTAATATTTAGAAGTGTTTTC
>CADARG010000089.1 GCA_902790255.1 uncultured Pseudomonadota bacterium
TTTAAAATATTCAACTGTCACTTTTTTCGGAAAAAACTCACCAAAATCGAGTGTTATACCGATAAAATTCTGTTTTTGGGGCAAATCTGCTTGAACCCAAACGCTTTGAAATCTGCAATTTTCGTCGGAAACTTGATTGCTAAAAAAGGCAATATTTGTTTGTTCTTCTTGATAAAAATCTGTCAAAGAGCTGTCTAAAATAGCTTGATTTAACTCAAAATCCATAAACGGAGTCTGTTTTTTAGTCTGAATATTCAAAAGTTCAAGATTTCCAAAATTTTTGTTTCCAGAGCTTGAAAAAATTGCGCTATTTTGCGCATCGTTATTGATTAGTTCAAAATTTACAATTGTGTCAGTTACTCTCATTTTATCTCCTTGGCCTAAAAGTTGGCTGTTTTGAAATAATGTCGCATTTTAATCCCGTGATAATCCTTTCTGATTCGTTTTTCGAGAATTCAATAACGTCCTCAACTCCTGCAACATACCCTTGAAATTCATAATATCCAGTGTTTTTTGGCAAATAAATCGTATGAAACTCTTTAGCCTCAGTAAGTTTACTAAAGAGTTTATCGTATTGGTTCATATCCCAAAATTGGGAAAAAGTTAACGAATAATTGTAATAAACTCCAAGAATTTCGCGCTTTAAATTACCATTAATTGTGCGTTCTGCATAACGGTCCATTCGACTTATGTTTATAAGACCTGATGTGAAATCGATGTTGTCAATTTTGAAAACGCCTCTAAATACTGATTTATCAAATTGTTCCGGCATTTTTACTCCTTTAAATCCAACTATCTCCTGTCACAAACGATTGTCCGACCCTTGCGTTTTCTTCTTTGAGTTTGAAATTTAAAATTCGTATGAATTCTGAAAAATCGCCATTTGCCTCGATGATTATATTCTGATTTTGTGCCGAAACTCCTGCTTTCTTAAAAGCCTCTATCATTGTGGATAAAGGAGTTTCGATGTTTTTTTGGCCTCTCGGTTGATCGTTGATCCATGCCAAAAACGGATTTCCGCCTTCAAGACCCCAATTTTTTGGAATTTCAGGTATATTCAGCCCAAAATGCCATCCTCCGAGGAAGTCCGGAAGATCAAAACTTATTCGATTCAGAGCCCGAATCGCCGTATTTATCGCTCCAATCATCATATTGATAACGCCGTTAATCAAAGAGCTCACAGTGTTTATCGACGATTTTATTGTCCCTAAAAACCCATTGACAACTTTTTCAGCACCTTTTTCAGCACCTTTCCATGCTTTCTCCCAATCTCCGGTAAATATTCCAGTAACTAAATCAATTAAGCCTTCTAAGCTCTTCCAAACATTTCCAATCAAGTCAATTATATTCCCAACAACTTCCATTATTGTTATGGAAATATTTTTGATATCTTCAGAAATTCTGTCAATAAATCCTTCAATCAGCCATTTTACAAACGGCTTTAAAAGCTCCCAAATCATTGATATCACTTGACTTACGCTTTGCCAAAGTTTGTTTATAGCACTTACGGCATTTCTGATCGCCTTACCAACTCTCGAGTTCATTATTTCGTCAAATTTTTCTCCGATTTCTTTAAGTTTTGGTGAAACATGCTGATTCCAGGCGTTTACAAAAATTCCAACAAAATCGTTCCAGATCCTTCCAATCACTTGAATAGCGGGTTTTATCGAGTTTTCAGTCAAAGAAGTCATCGCGTCGGCAACTTCTTCAAACAGGGTTTTAATTCCGTGAGTCACAGGTTCTAGAGCTTCTAAAATGCCATGAAATGCTTGTTTTATCTCGTTTTGATGGTCAATAAACGGAGACAAAAACGCTCTCCCGAGAGTTGCCATGATATCACTGACATTTATTACAAAATCTACAATAATTGCCTCGCATCCACTTAAAATATTCCCAAGAGATTTTTGAGCTTCCTGACTTCCAAAAACCTCGAAAATGTTTGCAAATGCCGATGAAATCTGGCCTGCAAGGTTTGCAATCTCTGTAGTTATGTCAAAACATCTGATTAATTGTTTTTTGATTCTTTCTTCACTTTGCTCAAAAAAATTGGCAATTCCTCCAACAAGAAGCCTTCCAAGAGTAACTCCGACGCTAGCAATTGAACCAGTTATGGTTCCTAAATTGTAAATAATTGACTTTAATGCCTTATTAAAACCAGATATGGCATTCGGATCATTGAAAATTCTCTTTATTGATTTACCAATTCTTTCAAGCCCTTGCAAAATTTCATCAAAATTCCTGTCAATAAATCCAGTATTGAATCCTTTTAAAAACAGATCTGCAAGTTCTTTGAATTTTGATATAATTTTATCCAAAAATGGCATTTTAAATTCAGAAATCGATTGGCTAAAATCCATAATTTTGGAAACAGGCGAAGAATAACTGGAATTCGGTGGGTTTCCTGATGGATTTTTATTGTTAGAAATGGGTAAGCTCTTGTTTTTTAAAACCTCGATTTTATCAAAACTCGCGAGTTCTTGTCTGTTTTTTTTAAGAGCTTTGTCAAATTTGGCGACATCTCCTTGAGATTTTTTCGCAGATTTTCCAATTTTCTCATATCCTTCTGAAAGCTTCTCAGCAGGTTTGTTCTCGATCTCCGACAACATCGATTTAGCTCCAAATTGGTTGGATTTTACAGAAGTGCCAGTAATCATTGCCACAAAACCTGCAATTTGACCGGTAATCCAAGAGAGCATTTTTCCAAGAGCCCTCAGAGCCGGCAAACACGCTTGATATATGGGATAGAAGGCAGTCAAAAGATTCGATTTTATGGTTTGCAGGGATGAATTTAACTCTTGATCTTTCGAAATTAAACTCTGAATTCCCCTGGAAATTTCTCGAAATCCTGCGCTGATTATGTTGAAAACAAACGCCGAAGCTGCTAAATTTAGAATTCTTTTGCCAATTCCAGCCATTTTGCTTCCAATATTTCCGAAAACTTCAGATAGTTTCCCTTGCGTATTTTCAACATTTTTGCTAGTTTCACTTAATTTGTTTTTCATATTGTCAAGACTGCTAGAAATCTTATCGATGTCATTTTGAGAGCCTGACATTCTTTTGTTTGCAAGGCTTTCGAGAGCATTTTCAGTCTTTTTGACTTCGTGTGTCAGCTTGTTTTCTTTTTCGATTGCCAGATCAATCTCTTTGCCAAGAATCCTCAATTTATCCTGCATTTCAGGGGAAAATTGAGCTTCTCGGAACTGTTTTTTCAAATCAATAAGTTTGCTGCTCATCTGATCTAACTCTTTTATAATCTCTTGAATCCTTGCACTGTCAGCACTTGGCGACAATTTGGCAGTATCATACAAATTTTTTAAATTTTTGTATTCTTTCTCAATTTTCCAGATTTCTTGCATAATTTTTTGAGATTCAACAGTAGGCAAAGCTGTTTCTTGAGCCTTTTTGTATAAAATTTCATATCTTGAAGTTAATTTTTCCACGACAATGCTTTGCCGGTTTAAACTTTCGTTTTGTTTTTCAAGTTTTTCCTGGAGTTTTTGTATATCTTTGTCGATTTCTTGGGTGTTTAAACTAACTTTAATTCTTATTTGCCCGTCAGTTTCTGACATTTTTGCCACCTCCTACAAGATTATCAAAATAATCTATGGCTCTTTTTTGATCATCAGTGTAATGATTTTCTAAAACTTTTTTAATTGCAAACTTTCGTTTTTGCTTCAAAATTTCCGATTTTTGTTCCTGTGAATAATTCTTCAAATCTTTGGGTTTAAGCATTCTCAGGTCTACAACATTTCTGAACGATGTTTTATGAAGGTCGTTCATGAGAGCGATAAATTCGAAAAAGTGTAAATCATTAACTTTGATGAGATTAATTCCAAATTTCAC
>CADARG010000090.1 GCA_902790255.1 uncultured Pseudomonadota bacterium
AGATTTAAATCTTTAATCTATCAATTTGAACTCTTAAATTATTTTGTTTGCTAAATTTTTGGTATTCTTTATTCCATTTTGTGGCTAACTGCTTGTAATGAATATATTTCCGGTTAAGATTAGGTTTTTCATGGTTTCGAGCCTTTTGCAAAGCAGTTTTGGTAAGTTTAGCAAGTTTTTTATACTTTCTGACATTTCTCTCAAAAAATCGCTGCTTTTGATGATTTTCATACATCTTTTTGTTTTCTTCGAGGCCATATTTTTTGAGATTATTTTCCATAGTTTGAGGGTCAAAAGGAATGAAAGAATGCCTGCAGTTCCAGCCGCAGAGGCCTCCTCCCGTTCCATAACCTGTACTTTTTACAAAATCCTTATACTTTGTCATTTTTTCCTCTTATTGAATTATTTAACTTTTATTTTCGCTTTTTTTTATTAAAAAATCAGGATTTCTCTCCGGCGACGCCGGAGATGAAGGTATTTTGTTTTCCCAAATTTTGAGAATGCATGACAAATATGGTTCACTGATATCTTTTTTCAGCCTTTCAATATCAAGACTATTGTTTGCATAAGCTTGCCTGTGAGGACTGCCAACATAGTATTTTTTTCCATCTTCTTCTAAATATTTTTTTGTTAAAATGCTGACTCCTGTTTCGTTTAAATCATCTAAAAAGATTTCTTCTTTCATTTTAAATTCCTCCAAAACTTAAGATTTTAAATAACAACCGCTGAATCCGAGATACTGATAGTCGCTTCCGGCAGTTTTCCATTTTACTGCCATGTAGCCGCCTTCATTCTGTAAATGAATGTGCGAATCTTGATTTATAACCAAATGGCCTCGAGGAATAACGTTATTTTCCAGGGCGTTCAAGCATTCGGTACAATTGAGAGACACTCTATCGATGCCATCACCTCTGGGAATAAATGGTAAATTGTAAATACTTGCATAATAGCTCGTCGTCAGCGAAGTTATCTGGAATTTGATATGGCAGCTGACATAAACGAGCCTGTTTACGGTGTAGTATATGCCATACCTATAGCCTCCGTCGTAAGATACTGTAAGGCCAGAAGGCCCTTCAATTCCAATAGTCGGAGTCCATGTGCCAAATTCAGATGATGACGACCCGACCTGAGACCAATCACTCCAATTGCTGCCACTCAAATATCTAAGATACATTTGAGTTGTGCTTTCTTTGACTGCGAGCTGCTGCACGTAATTTCCAGTATCTGATTTTAAAACTATCAAACTGTGATAACTCCCACCAGATGGAGAGTTTGTGGAAGACGAACGCATTGTGTAAAGACCTGGAGTTGTCATCGAGTTAAAATCAGTTGAAGATTTGACTTCGTAAGGAGCTTTTGAACTCAAGAGAGTATCGGTTTCAGATTTTGAATATACGCTCAAATTGCTCCTTGCATTAGATTCAGTCGTCGCCCCAGTACCTCCACGATTTACTGGCAAAGTCCCTGAAGTTATATCGTTTGCAGAATGCTCATGACTTGAGTTTGCTTTATTTGTTAAAAAATTGTCAATTTGAATTTTATTATAATAACTTTCAGATAAATCTGAACTAGAAACAAAATTACTGTCGTTTATCAAATCACTAGTTTTGCTTGGAATGTTTGGTAACCCTGACAAATCACTATATTGGCCACTAATTGCAACTTGACTCAAATCGTTTGTGTTAGCTTTTGAATTCAGTAAATTATCTGTTTGAATTTTGTTGTAATAACTTTCAGATAATTCTGAACTTGAGATAAAGTTACTATCGTTTGTCAAATCACTAGTTTTGCTCGGAATGCTTGGTAACCCTGACAAATCGCTATATTGGCCACTTGTTGCAACTTGGCTTAAATCATTTGTGTTTGCTTTTGAATTTAGTAAATTATCTGTTTGAGCTTTATTATAATAATTTTCAGATAATTCTGATACCATCGTGTCGACTTCTGATTTCGAATAAACTCCCAAATTCTCTCGTGCTTGCCCGGAATTTATTGCCTCAGTGCCGCCGTGCTCGATTTTCAGTGGAATCTCTTTTTTAGCAGCTCCGTTTATTGCGATGTATTTTAAGTACACTTCTTCTCTGCAATTCGGCACCAAATCTTCAATTGACGGGGTTTCGTCGGCGATATTGTGTAAAAGTTTGTCTTGCCTGCTTACAGGTTCAGGTAAATTTGTCATAATTTTTTCCTTCCTTAAATTAGATTCCTTTTGAAACTTGAAAATTAAATGGCCCTCTCCGGCGACGCCGGAGAGAAATTCATGTGAATTTTAACAAACGGAACTGTATCCCAATCCACTTCGTAAACTTTGCCTTGCCAGATATCGTGCGAAAGGTACTCAGGAGAAGGATTCTCAACGTGCCTGGCACCAAGGTGAGAGCTTACCAAAACGTGATTGTATCCATTTTGTTTAGCTCGAATTAAATTTAAATCTGAAAAACATTTGTTGACACCCGTCACAACAGCTCTGCGTACCGTGACATCAACGCTGTCTTGATGTCCACTGGGATAAACTACTTTCAGGCTGCTTTTGCCAATTTCGTCAATAGCTTCAGAAATTGCCTGAGAATAGTTTTGGATGCCACTCGCAACCCGGAAATGCACCTGGTCAAGCTTGTTTATGAGCAAATTCTGGCTTGAAATCGCCGTAGTTCTTGTCAAATTTTGAACGGTTCCTTTCGTGGAACT
>CADARG010000091.1 GCA_902790255.1 uncultured Pseudomonadota bacterium
ATTGATGGAGAAATCAAATTTGCTGAAGCGTTCGGATCTTCTGCAACTGTTGCAGATGTCTGTGACGGTAAATTCCATGCTGAACAAAGTAATTAACAGGCAGGAAAAGCAAAATAACAGTAAAGAAAAAGGAACACCTTTGAGTGTTCCTTCGGATACTTCGGAAAATGAAGGAGGAACAGGAGGGGAAGAACATTTTAGCGTTTTTGCTGACACTTCCGATAATTTTGAGAACAAAGAGATATACAAAAAAGAAAGTGAGAGATCGAAAGATGTGGAAAATGATGAAAATAAAGTAGAAAACGTAAATCCTAATGTTTCCCCTTGCGGTGAGTGCCAGAGTGACGCAGAATTCGGGAATTTACCGCAATCCGCTGACGTGGATTTGTTGCGTAGTGCCGAACCTTATCAATCTGAGCAGAGCGTGCAGCAGCAAGGGTCAAAAAAATCTCAGACTGATCCGAATGTTCGGCAATCTGATAAAGATGATTGGGAGCAAATAGCCAGAAAAAATCAGCTTATGCCTGAAGGGGATTGGCGTATATGGATGCTTTTGGCGGGACGCGGTTTTGGGAAAACTCGTGCGGCAGCGGAGGCGATTCGTAAACTAGCTTTATCGGGTAAATATAAGCGCATTGCGTTGATCGCTAATACAATTGAGGAAGCTAAGCAGGTTATGGTTGAAGGAGTCAGCGGATTGCAAAGCATTTCGCGAGATTCCGATGGCCTGACTTATATTCCGACGCGAAGAGAATTGCGTTGGAAAAACGGCACGATCGCCACTTTATACGGAGCAGAAAATTATCAACAACTACGTGGTCCGCAATTCGATTTGGCTTGGGTCGATGAGTTCGCGAAATTCCTTTATCCGCGAGAAACTTTCGAGCAGTTGTCTTTCGCTTTGAGAATGGGGGACGATCCGAAACTGATTCTGACGACAACACCGCGTCCGATTCCATTCATAAAAGAATTAATTGCTCGCGATGATGTTATTACGGTGCGTGGTTCATCGTTGGAGAATGAGAAAAATCTTTCACCGACTTTTCTGAAACATCTTGAGTATTTGAAAGGTACCAGACTGGAAGCTCAGGAAATTTACGCAGAGATTGTTGAAGATAATCCGAATACTTTGTGGTCATGGCGAGACATTGAAAATTGTTATCGTGATCCACCTCATTTTATGGATAATATTGTGATTGGAGTTGATCCAGCAGTAACCAGCGGAGAAAAAAGCGACGAAACGGGAATAATTGTTGTGGGGAAAGATTTTAACGACAGAGCCTTCGTGTTGGAGGACGCCAGTATGCGAGCTGCCCCTGATGTTTGGGCGAAAAAAATTGCGGATCTTTATCAAAGATATCGAGCGAATAAAATTGTGGTCGAGACCAATGCCGGCGGAGAATTATTGGATCAAATATTGCTCCGGGAAAATCCTCATCTGAATATCAAAAAAGTCAGAGCAAAGGAATCCAAAATTTGTCGAGCGCAGCCTATTGTGATTCTGTATCAGAAAAATCTGGTTTTTCATGCGAAGCAATTCCGAGAATTGGAAATGGAAATGACAACCTATGAGCCGGGCCAAAAATCGCCGGACCGCATGGATGCACTGGTTTGGGCTCTGACGGATTTGTTTGAACTTGAAGCAAATGATTACGTTCCACGGGCGTTTTTGATATAGATTGGGGAAAATTCGGAGCAGTAAAAGGTTTAGAATACAGCTTGAAGCTTATGTACCTTCCGATTATTTTAACGATTTGTTAATTATTTGCTGCAAAAATATTTCTGTATAGGTTTTTGTGATATGGAGTGCGCGATGAAATGGTTTGCCAAAAAGGTAGTTGACGGGGGGGGGTAAGGACCCAAAAAAGCAAAGAAAATCATATAATTATCTCTCTGAGTTTTTCACAAATTTAAAATATTTTTACAAGAAATTACCGAACTTTCGAACTTTTCGTCGAAGGGGAGAATTATCTAGAGGTTCAATTATAATTGAGTTCGCGGTTTGCATGCCCGTATTGATTGTTTTGTTATTCTATATTTATGATTTAGTGAAAATTAAAAGGTATTATTTACAAATAGAATTCGTCGGGCAGCAGATGGCAAATATGATACAGAATATTTCACAGAAGCGAGAGAATAAAATAATTAAAAAAGAAGATTTGATAAATATTCATGTTCTCGCTTGGCAATCCATATGCCCTGGAAAAAGTTTGTTCCTGACAAATTCAAAGTATCCTATGGGATATAGACCGGGAACAGCTATAGTTTACGTAAAAGGTCTAGATAGTGTCGTCATAAGGTTTATGATATACTGAGAAAAATTGTGATAGGAAAAAAAATGGAAGACGAAAGTATACACAGACACGACATATCAGATG
>CADARG010000092.1 GCA_902790255.1 uncultured Pseudomonadota bacterium
GAATATCATGCAACTCTTTTTTCATTACAAACACAGGTTTCGGAAAAAAGTTGATCAAGGCAATTGTTTCCCACATAGATTCGTGACGAGACGCAAAAATCACGCGTCCCTGCGTCTTTAAATATTGTTCATTTTCTATTTTAAAATCGATTCCGCCGACATATTTTGAGATAAATCGAAACATTTTGGAAAAAACAAACCAATATTTGTACACAATGTCTTCAGAAAACGGAAGGAAAAAAATTCCGCAGCACACATACAAAGACATTGTTACAAAAAGCACAATATTGAGAAAAATAGATCTAATCATCAGCAATTCCTTTTACGGCGTCCCTAATTAAAACGCCTAAACTACGGTAAAATTCTTTAAAACACAATACAACAAATCTTCCGTTGAAATCCGAACGGACTTTCATTGGGTAAATTTTCAAATTTTTGTTATATTTTCTGACTTCGTGCAAACTTCTTAACATATGATAATCGGAGGTAATCAACACAATTTCTTTCATGCCGAGTTCCTCTGCGACTTCGCGGATTTCCTTCGCGTTCCCCTCCGTATTCAGTGCTTTGTATCCCAAAACAACACTGACATCTCCGAGAACTTCCGTGTCGCCGAGGATATCTTCCAGTTTCGTTCCCTTATACACGCCCGAAATTAAAATATTCTTTGCATGAAATCTTTCAATGGAATCGAACGCTGATTTAATTCGATTTTTCCCACCGGTAAGCACGACAATATCTTCGCAAACGAAGTCAGGAGGAAGATCATTAACTTTCCGCGCGTCAAATACAAACAACGAAAACAAAATCAGGACGACGAGAAAAATTACTGCGACGAATCTAGTTATCAGATCAGTCAAGCCAGTCCTCATTTCTCAAAAAGTAGAGAACCGTGCTTTGGGAAGTAATCATGACGATCGCAATCACTATTATCGGAACAGTGAAACTGATTCCCAAATATTGGATATTGTTCCAATTTATCCAGTTTGCTCCGACCAAATATGTGATCCCGAAAATTGTCAGTATGCACAACGCCAGGGAAATCCAAGTTCCCTTCATGCCCACGGAAAAATAATATCTTTTGAATTGCGATGCGATATATTTGTCGCGTGCTCCGATCAACTGCAAAATTTTCACGACATCTCGATGATTGTTGAGAGTCTTTTTGATGATAAATATTATTGTGGAACATACCGTAAGCAAAATCAGGGCAGATAACAAAACAGAAAACCCGAAAAGTCCTTTGCTGATTTTCGCTATGGACGCGTACCAATTTGCATGGTTGTGAATTCGAACTCCCTGCGAAATTTTCGTTAATTTGGAGGTTAAATCCAGCAGATCAACATCGATGTTTCGATCTACCTCGACATCAAACAGAACAGGAAAAGGAAAATCATCAGGAATCGCCGTACTGTTTAGCCATGGCTCGAGAATTTTCAAAATGTCGGCATCCTTCAACTTGCGAACTTTCAAAACACCGTTCGTTCCCTGCAACAAACGGGTAATTTCCTCCAGCTGCTTTTCGGTCAGAGTCGAATTTGTTCCTTCGGAATGAGCCGGAAATTCAACCGTCAGCTGTCCGTTCAAAGATTTATCCCAATTTTCCGTGAGATTATAAGTAAAAATTCCGCTCATAAAAGTGATGGACATACAATAAATTAAAAATCCGAAAACAACCGCAAGGAATTTGTTCGTTTTATCTGTTTTGAAATTGAAATCATATTGAAAAGTCAGCGCCATATTACTCTCCGTCACGATTATTTTTCAAATGAATTTTGTTATCTTCAATGGCAATCTCCGAAAAACTGAACTTGTCAACAGACTGACGATAGTGTGTTGCGACAACGACACAAGTTCCCATTTTATGCATTCCGTAGAACAGCCGCATCAATTTATTCGCGATTTCTTCGTCGACATTTCCGGTAGGTTCATCCGCCAGAATTATTTCCGGACGAGTTATAACCGCACGCGCAATCGCTACTCTCTGCTTTTGACCTCCCGAAAGTTGCTCAGGATATGAATTGAAACAATTTCCGAGTCCGACCCAATCCAGAATTTCCTTCGCCTGATGCTCTCTTGCCCGCTGAGTTTCCCCTCTGACTTTCAGAGGAAGAGCAACATTCTCCAAAATCGTCAAATGATTCAGCAAATTGTAGTCCTGAAACACCACCCCAA
>CADARG010000093.1 GCA_902790255.1 uncultured Pseudomonadota bacterium
AAACTACGCCTTGAAAAAAAGAAAAAAGAAGCGGCTCGCCGAAGAAAAAAACGTCTGGAAGCTATAAAGAGGATCGAGAAAAAAAACAAAGCTAAAAAGAAACGATTGGCCAAAATCGCAGATGCAGTAAAAAAAAATAATGAAGCAAGAAAAAAGCAAGATGATTTATTCTCAAAAATGCTAAAAAATGAAAAGAAGGGAACTGGAAGATTTTCCAAAAGCACATCAAGATCAGGGAATGGAAACGGACTTGGATCTTACGGGGACGGTATGGGATTTGTCGATAGCGATGCCGCAATCATCAGCAATCAAATTATTCCCCATTGGGTCGTCGCAGGAGGAGTTAAAAATGCCGAATCTTTGATAATTCGTATGAGAATAAAAGTGAAAGATAATGGAGAAGTTCCTGCCTCGTCTATAGAAATTCTCGACAAGGACAGGTATAATTCGGATGCAGTGTTTAAATCTGCGGCGGATAGCGCAAAAAGAGCTGTTTTGAAAGCCAGTCCGTTGAAAATACCAGCGGAGAAGATGCATTTGTTTAGGAATTTTGAAATTAGTTTTAACACAGACAAAGCCTTAGGAGTTAAAAAATGACCTCTTTTCTCAAAAAAATAGTTTTTGTATGTTTCGTATTTATATTTCCTTTCTGCAATGCAGAAGATAATCAGGTGGTAGTTAATATTAACGAAGGAGTTATGAAACCTATTAATATAGCGCTACATCTTAGCGATGGAGTAAACTCACTGAAAGACAGATTTTTATCCGTGGTTTCTAATGATCTACAAAGTACCGGATTGTTCCGAACTATTCCTAATGATGCTTTCATGCAAAATTTGAAAGAGGTAAATCAAATTCCAACTTTTTCTTTATGGAAAACCATAAATGCCGAATATCTGATGAATGCTGAAATAAAACTCATTAATGGAAAGTTTTCTGTTGAATTTGCACTTTATGATATTTCTTCGTCTGAAAAGATTAAAGTTTTCGCAATTTCAGGAGATATCAAAGAATGGAGAAAAGCTGCTCACGTGGTATCCAATGCCATCTATGAAAGAATCATTGGAGAGAAAGGCTATTTCGACACGAAAATTTTGTATGTCGCAACTGAAAAAACCAAACGAGGATTAAAAAAACATCGTTTGGCTATTATGGATCAGGATGGGTACAATCATCAATATTTGACCAGTGGTGACACAATAGTTTTAACCCCGAGAATTTCTCCCAATGGAGACGAGTTTTCATTTTTCTCGTATAAAGAGAAAATCGTAAATGGTCGTCGCATTCCGTTAAATGCACAAGTTTATCGATATGATTTGAGAGACAAAAGGATGATAAAAGGTTTGAATCTCAAGGGAATGACTTATGCTCCAAGATATTCTCCCGATGGAAAAAGTTTAATTTTTAGTCTTTCGGAAAAAACCAAAGGCGGACGAGCTGTTTCTTCAATTTTCAAATATGACCTTGATACTCAACAACTTGTAAGAATTACCGATGCACGAAAATTTTTCTGCATCGACACATCTCCCTGCTACTCGCCTGACGGGAAATACATCGTGTTTAACTCGGACCGCGGAGGCAATCAGCAGCTTTTTATAATGAATTCCGATGGCTCAAATGTAAGAAGGTTATCTTATGGAAAAGGACGATACGCTACTCCGGTTTGGTCTCCAAGAGGTGACTGGATCGCGTTTACAAAATTTGGACGCGATGGCTTTTTTATCGGAGTAATTCGCCCAAACGACACCGACAGCTCCACCGAGAGGATGTTAGCTTCGGGATATTTTGTGGAGGGACCAACCTGGGCTCCAAACGGACGCGTGGTTATGTATTCGCATCAAGACTACGCGCATAGGGAAAAAATCTACAGCGTCGATATTACCGGATACAACAAGCATTTGGTAAAAACTCCGGGCAATGCAATTGACCCAGAATGGTCAGCAAAGACCAATCTGAATTAGTGATTTTAATTTGAGCGAGAAATTTTCAGATATTCGCTCCATTTTGGAAATAGACTTCACTCATTCTCTAGAGGATGAGTTTTTTCATAGATTTTTAGCAGATTATAATCGTCGATA
>CADARG010000094.1 GCA_902790255.1 uncultured Pseudomonadota bacterium
TTCACAGTGGTGGAGCCTACGTCGACACCCACCCATAAATCGTTCATAGAAGTATTCATAGTGAAGCCAAATTTAGTTTTTTTTCATTATTTGAAAATGACTTTTGGCGTTTAAGGCGATAAAACGCGCAATTTGGCGGATTTGGAGTATTTGCTCACATGTGCAGTGGGCGAGGCTGTTGGTCATTAGTCATTGGTCATTAGAGGGGGAGTGCGGTGGTGGCACAAATGCGTCATCCTGACGACCGTAGGGAGGAAGGATCCAGTTACGGTCATTGATCCTGAGTCATCCTCGACCGTCAGGGAGGAAGGATTCAGTCACTTCTAGTGTCATCCTGAGCGAAGTCGAAGGATCTTTAAAACTGATGAATTTTGTATATTCAGTTGTATGAAATGCCGCGTCGGAATGAAAAAAGCCGTTCTTTTAATTGCTGCCAGCCTTGCTTTGGCGAATGCTAGCCAATATAATATAAAGAGCGATTCGCTAAAAAACGAGCTTTGGCTTGAAGCCGAAAAGGCCGAATCCATCAAAATATGCTTGGACACGCCCGTCCGCGAATGGAAAACTTCGCTGAGTACGGTGGAACTCAACGATTCCTGCCTAGCATTCCAAGCTCCGACGCTTATTGGTGTTGAAACTCTTAACGTGTATTTCCCAAACTCGGATAGTTCCCATAAAATCAATCTAGCTGTCGGGATGAAATATCTCGATTTCAGGAACGAAGAAGTATTACTTGGATATAATGAGTATCCTGAAGATATCGCTGCAACATCTGATTATTTTACAAACAACGATCCAGAAAGGTTTGTGTCTGTAACAGGGACGTATCTAGTAGATAAATACCCCATAACCAATTGCGAAATTACACAATTGCTATGGGATGATATACCCGATGCTACTCCAAAACTAAATTCAACATTAAAAGAATTTGCAAACAATTGGATTACTCGAAAAAAGAGAAGTATTCGTAATGAGAACTGCTCAAGTAAAGATTCGGCAGCAAACATCTTATTCCTATATCAAGTAATGAAATACGCCAATGCACGTAGTATTCGTGAAGGGCTTAAACCTTATTACCGTTTCACCACAGCCATTCAGAGTTCTTTATCTGAAAGCCGATACTTTCCCGTTAGTTATCTAGACTTTACTGATCATGAAAATGGAGAAATTTATGTTTTAATTGACACATATTCAGATGGTTATAGAATCCCTTATTACAATGAATGGATGATGTTTGCTCGTGGTGGAGATAAAGAAAACGAAGCGCCTTGGGGAAACTACAGCTCAGCAACTCTCGAAAATGCTCAAAAATACGCTAAATTAGTAACAGGAAGAGGTTGGGATTCAGAGCCTGTGGGTCAATTATTACCTAATGGATATGGCCTCTATGACATGTTTGGACTTGTATGGGAACATGTTTTTGTGGAAAATGCTAGTATATTTCCAGATCAAAACGGAAATCCCTCTCGTATGAAAGGTGGCAACAATCGTTCATTGAAAGAACATCCTGCAGGAAAAGCCTCAGCTGAGCCATATTGGAAGCATTTAAATTATGGGTCTTCACATCCAAATTGGGGAGGGTATTTTGGAGGAGGCCGCCTAATCCGCAACATCGGCAATAACGTCAAATGGAGCGAAGTCAAGTCCGAATCAAAGTGAAAAAATAAATTTTTTCTGACAAAAAATGAACCCTTTATAATCAAGAAATTTTTGCCTTTTTTGTATATTACGCCGTATGAATAGTCATGTCGGAATGAAAATAGCTTTTCTTGCTGCAATAATCCTCAGCATTGCTTGCTCGGATAAAGAACCGAGTGCAGAAGACTTGTTGAACAATGCTCAAAGAAATGTTGTCTTGCATCGAGATTCTTTAGGCCCTGAAACATGGCTCGAGGTCGAAAAGAACGATTCCCTCAACATTTGCATGGATTCAAAAGTCCGCGCATGGGAAACTTCGTTGGAAACCGAAATTCTCAATGATTCATGCTTAAAAGTTCAAATTCCGACGCTTATCGGAGTCAATACAATTAATGTGAAGTTTCCAGATTCAGACAGTGCCTAT
>CADARG010000095.1 GCA_902790255.1 uncultured Pseudomonadota bacterium
TTCAGAACATGAGGTTCAAATAACGATAAGGCACAGGGAACTGCTTTGGTGTCTCAATTTTGGTTTGGGTGTCAAAAGTAGAGAATAGAAAGAAAAACGTCCAAAAGACATCGGTTAAATTATAATTAAAGCAGCAAAACACGAGGAAAACCGATGTCTTTTAAGAAAAACAAGAACCAACAATTAAATATATTCGACAGCTATTTGAATCAAAGTGATCGAGTAAAAAAAATGATAAAAAAGTCATGGTGTCACTATTTTTCAGAAATAGTGTTTCCAGCAATAAATGAAGAAAGATTTTCTCTACTATATAGTGGAAACCAGGCATCAAGGCCGAATACACCGGTAAATATCATAATAGGTGCATTGATATTAAAAGAGATCAACGGATTGAGCGATGAAGAACTAATAGCCTCAATATGTTGTGATGTCAGGTATCAATACGCGTTACATACAACACAATGTCAAGAACAACCGGTAAGCGACAGGACATTCAGCAGATTCAGAGAACGGCTATACAACTATACATTAGAAACAGGGCGGGATTTGCTGGCAGAGGAAATGGAAAATCTGACGGAAGAGTTTTCAAAATATATGAAGCTGAATTCCAACATAAAACGGATGGACAGTCTGCAGGTCGCCTCACGGTGCAGAAAAATGACACGTTTGGAGTTGGTGTATTCAACGACATCCAAAGCAATAAAACTAATTCAGAGAATGAACAGAGAAGATCTGATTAGTGAAGAATTGAAACATTACCTGGAAGAAGATGACTACAACAAAGTAACGTATTATTGTCCTGCGGATGAAGTTGAGAATCAGTTTCAAAAAATAATAAGAGAAGCAGAAAAACTGCGGCAAATAATGGATAAGGATGAATTCCGGGAAACAATAGAATATCAACTCTTATTCAGAGTATTGCTGGAACAGACAAATAAGGATGAGCATGGAAATGTAACACCGAAAGAGAATCGGGAAATATCTGCAAATAGTTTACAAAATCCGAGTGATCCAGATGCGACATTTAGGCGAAAAGGTGGGAAAAAATATCATGGATATGTATGTAATATAGTAGAAACAGTGAACGAGGGAAGAAGTTTGATAACAGGGGTAAATTTTGAAAAGAACACATATAACGATACAAAATTTTGTCATGACTATTTGGAATCTCGAGAAAACACAGAAACAACTGAAATACTGGTGACAGATGGAGCATATGGAAGCCCTGAGAATCTAATACTGGCAAAAGAAAAAAATGTTGATTTGGTAACAACGAATTTAAATGGACAAACAGTAGATGTACATTTTGCGGATTTCGAAATAAAAAGTGAAAAAGAAGTGAAATGTCCGTATGGATATACACCTATAAAAACAAGTTATTACGAAAAAAATGAAAGATGGCGATTGGTCTTTTCAAAAGAAACTTGTATCAATTGCCCTCATAAGGCAGTTTGTGCAAAGGAAGAACGGAAAAATAGTTATGCCGTAAATCTGTCTAAGAAAATGATCCAACGAGCTACATATTTGAAGAAGATCTCTACAGAAGAATATAAAAATTTATGTAAAATGAGGAACGCTGTTGAGGGAATTCCTTCGGTATTACGCAGAAAATATCATATTGATGAAATTCCAACTTTTGGATTAATCCGTACAAAAATGTTTGTGATATTCAAAGCAATTGCTTATAACTGTAACAAGTTTAAACATTATCTATGCAAACCAAGGGAGAACTGTCTGTTGACGACAAAAATATAAAAAAACAGAAAAAAAATAATCAGATAGAGCAGAAAATGCTCTATAAAAAGGATCTTTTGAGAATGCTCTGTCTCCCCTCAAAAAAATAAAGGCTTTCAAATTTTGAAAACCTTTATCCTAAATCAATAAAAACGAGGGTTTTGACACCCAAACCAATTCTGAGTCAACGAAAACAGGTTACTTTGACTCAGACTGAATTAATCAGTGTTTTCCTAATTTTACTATATTCTTTCATGATACGGAAT
>CADARG010000096.1 GCA_902790255.1 uncultured Pseudomonadota bacterium
GACTGCAACAGCCTCTTACAAGCCGGCTGTTTTGGAAAACGGTGTACGTATTTTAGTTCCTCCTCATATTGATGCAGGTACTAAAGTTGTGGTAAATACAAGTGACGGTACTTACGTAGAAAAAGCGAAGTAGTGTTGTGTGCCCAGATGGCGGAATTGGTAGACGCGCTAGGTTCAGGTCCTAGTCCGCGCGAGCGGGTGGAAGTTCGAGTCTTCTTTTGGGCACCATTTTCAAAAAATTCAGAAAGAGTTCAAAGGGGTATTCATGAATCTTTACAAAAATGATTTACCGAGCAATGTAGTTTTTAAAGACAGTATCGCTATCGATACGGAAACTATGGGGCTAATGACTAAGCGCGATCGGTTGTGTTTGGTTCAGATGTGTTCTAAAGATGGTGATGTCCATATGGTGCAGATCGAAAAAGGACAACAGTATAAAGCGGAAAATCTAAAAAGAATGTTAGAGAATCCGAAGATTCTGAAGATATTTCACTTCGCGAGATTTGATATTGAGATACTGAACTATACTTTTGGAATTCGTGTTAACAACATCTATTGCACGAAAATTGCATCGAAATTAGTTCGAACCTACACCGATCGTCATGGGCTGAAAAATTTGATACTCGTGAAAATCGAACTGAGCTCGCGAACAGATGTTTCGAAACTTTGCAGTTGATTTCTGATCTGGATTTGATGGGCGTATGTCCTGAAGAACTTTTTGTTCACTAAAATCGTTCTGATTTTCAAGTTTAGATTTAGATAAGGAGAACTTGAGTTGATCAATAAGTTAAAACAGAAAGTATTACTAAGTGAAGCAATATCAAAAACCGAAGCCTTGCAATTGGTTGAAGCGGATCTTAATGCGTTGTGCGAAGTTGCGAATGAAATTCGGAAGAAATTTTGTGGAGATGAGTTCGAAATTTGCACAATCATAAATGCGAAGAGTGGAAGATGTTCTGAAAACTGTAAGTTTTGCGCGCAGTCGGCTCATTATGAGGTAGACGTCGAGAAATATCCATTGATGGATAGCGATCAGATTCTGGCAGTAGCAAAGCATGACGACAATGCTGGTGTACAAAGATTTTCTCCCGTAACTTCCGGTCGAAGATTGACGAAGTCCGAACTAGAAAGTCTCTGCGAATCCATGAAATCAATAAGAGAGAATACGAATTTGAAGATTTGCGCTTCTTGTGGTCTGTTGGATTCAGATGATTTAAAGAAAATGAAAGAAGCAGGACTATCTCGATATCATAATAATCTGGAAAGTTCTGAGAATTTCTTCAAAACGGTTTGCTCAACTCATTCGACGAAAGATAAGATTAAAACAATTGAAGCCGCGAAAAAGCAAGGATTGGAAGTTTGCTCAGGCGGAATTATGGGGCTCGGGGAATCATGGGAAGATCGTATCGATATGGCTTTCATGATTCGCGATTTGGGAGCGATATCGATTCCGGTAAACATGCTCAGCCCAATTGTTGGGACTCCTTATGAAGATAACAAAATTCTGGATATTGACGAAATGAGACGAATTTGCGCAATCTATCGTTTTATAAACCCAAAAGCCTTCATACGATTGGCTGGAGGTCGCGGTTTACTTCAGGATAAAGGACGTAGCTGCTTACAGTCGGGAGCTAATGCTCTGATTTCAGGAGATATGCTGACTACAACAGGCATCACTATCGAACGCGATCTGCAGATGATCAAGGAACTTGGATATCATATCTCAAAATAAAAACGTTTTTGTAACAAAAACAAAAATCAGAAAGAATCCCTTAATCTGTCATTGAATATCGTGAAACCTGAAACAAATAAAGCAATAAAAATCCCTATATTTGCATAAGATTTGAAAATCAAAGAAAAATGAAATATAATCGCTCGGTCAGTGGTTAGGAGTGTTGATGAAGATAAAGTTGCCTTATTTCGACAGAGACGGCTGGCGTGCCGCTTTTGCGATTTGGCTTGTTGCTTTTGTTATCGGACATGTTAGTGAGCCTGTTTGGTGGATAGGTGTTGCAATAGGATTCGCTTGCTTACTGTTTTTCAGGGATCCAGAAAGAATTCCTCCAAGCAAAAGCCAGGTAGTAGTCAGTCCTGCTGATGGTATTATATTGAAA
>CADARG010000097.1 GCA_902790255.1 uncultured Pseudomonadota bacterium
TCGTGTCTTTAGGGATTAATTCTCCTGAAAAACTTTATGAAAATTTTTTAAATTTTTTTAAAAAAATCCAAAAAGAGTATGGATACATCTCGACGTGCTGTGCAGACTGGGGAGGTCTCGGTCAAGTCATCACAAAAGGCCTTCAAACCTACTGTCTGCAAGCAAAAATTCCTGTAAAAATTCATGATTGCAGCAAATTCAGGATTATCGAGAGAATCAACATTTTGTCGAGGCTGATTGGTGCTGATAGATTTAAAATTCTTTCTCGGTGCTGCGAAACAATTGAATCTCTTTCGAGCGCAGTTTGGGAGGATGAAAAAGATGACGTTCGGCTCGACGATGGAACTGTAAACATTGACGTTCTTGATGCCATGGAATACGCGTTTGCGAGTTTTATTCCAAAAATTAGCAATTCGTTTAATAAAATACCAGCCAAAGAGCTGTGTGCTTTCATATGCGTTTGCGAGTTTTATTCCAAAAATTAGTAATTCGTTTAATAAAATTCTCATTAAAAGCTCAATAACTGAAGGAGTGATAATTTGAAACTTAACGAATTTTTCAAAACTGTCGGGTATGATATCGGTGAAATTTTGTCATATAAATCCAGTGATGACAAGTATTTGAGCTGGTACAAGGGCTTTGTTAACAATTTTCACAAATATTATGTTTACAATGGTGAGCGGCAGGTTTTCAAAAATCGATATTCTTTAAATTTAGCGAAGAAAATATGTGAAAATTTTGCTGATTTTTTGATGAATGAAAAGGTTAAAATCACTCTCGGAACAGATAAAAACACGAAAATAATCAACGATTTGCTCAGAAAAAATAACTTTTGGGTCAAGGCGAACCAAGGGATTGAAAAGACTTTCGCTCTTGGGACCGGATGCTTTTTGCTCTCTCTTGATAAAAAACTTCAAATTAAAATTCAATTTGTGAGTGCTTCAAACATCTACCCTTTGAGCTATGATAAAGATGAAATTTCTGAGTGCGCCTTCATCAGTGACAAAATAAAGTTTAACAAAATTAGCCTAAAATCTGAAAAAATCAGAGATATTCAGCTTCATGTTGTTGAAAATGAACAATATATTATAAAGAATTTTCGATTCAAAGTAGACGAAAACGAAGATTTGTTTGAAATCCCTCTCGACGATATTCCGTCCGAAACTCAAACTGGAGATTCGTTTAGGTGGTTTATTCCAATAAAGCCAAATATTATCAATAATTTCAGTCTCGACAGCCCGTTTGGAATTCCAATTTATGCGAATAGTCTTGAAGTTTTAAAATCTCTTGACTTAACCTTTGACAGTTTTGTAAACGAAATCCAAAATGGTCGAAAACGACTTTTTGTAACTCAAGACGCCATGAAAGTTAGCTCAGACGGATGTTTCAAGAACGCTTTTGATCCAGAAGACGTTCTTTTTTATATTTTAGACAGCAATTTTTCTGACAATAAACCCAATTATGTCCAGGAGATAAATGGTCAGCTAAGAATTGAAGAACTCAAGAATGCAATTCAAACAAATTTAGACCTTTTATCGATGAAGCTCGGCCTTGGAGACCAGTATTTTAAATTCGAAAATAGCTTGACTCCAAAGACTGCTACTGAAGTTATAAGCGAAAATTCAGACCTTTTCAGGACTATCAAAAAACACGAGCAAATGCTTGAAAATGCTTTGATTGAGCTAATTTCAGCGATTATTAAAATCGGAAATTCAACAAATTTGTTCAATATTCAGAACGAAATCATAAATATCGATTTTGACGATTCGATTATTGAAAGCAAAGAGCAGTTGACGATTCGATTATTGAAAGCAAAGAGCAGAATCGGCTTCAGGACAGGCAAGACGTTGCCATGGATGCCCAAAGTTTGGTTGAGTATCGCATGAATTGGTATGGAGAGGATGAGCAAACTGCTCGCCGAAAAATTGAAGAAATTAGAAAAAATAACAACGAAAAAGAGTTGAAATTTGGTGATGAATTATGAAAAATTATGTAAATACTGATAAATTGATAAAATTATATGACAATTTAGTGCAATTTGCGCTTGACGACATTGTAGCTCGAATCGTTCAAAATGAAGTAATCACAGGTGCTGCAGAGTTTAGAATTTGGAAGCTTCAACAACTTGGAATTCATCTGGAAAAAATCAAGGATTATATTAAAAAAATGACAAAATTTTCAGATGAAGAGATAGAAAATATTTTCGAAACTGCTGGAATTACTTTATATAAACCCGTCACAAGGCTTTTTACTGAGCAAATGAATCTTGAGACATCCCAATACTTTCGGGATGTTTTTTCATATTATTTAAGTTCCACGAAAGGAACCGTTCAAAATTTGACAAGAACTACGGCGATTTCAAGTCAGAATTTGCTCATAAACAAGCTTGACCAGGTGCATTTCCGAGTCGTAAGTGGCATTCAAAGCTACTCTCAGGCAATTTCTGAAGCTATTGACGAAATTGGTAAAAGCAGTCTGAAAGTCGTTTATCCCAGTGGACATCAA
>CADARG010000098.1 GCA_902790255.1 uncultured Pseudomonadota bacterium
TTTGTCTTTATAACAAACAACCCCAGCCGTCGGTACATTGTTGGAGGAGTTGTTCGGTGATACAAAGAATGTCATTTGGAATGTTGCAATCCCGTCCCATCGTGGCGATTGTTTGAGTTGCGTCGGAATTGCACTGGACTTGAGGGCGATTTTGGGCGGACGGTGAACGATAGGGCGAAATTTGACAACGGAGGTGCTGCGAAAATTGCCTCATAATGTTTTGTAGAACCGAGTGAGGCGGAGTGAGCGGTACCGTAATATCCCTGCGAACAGATGCGTTGCGTGGTTCATTGCGGTGCATTTTCGGCGGATGTTGTGCATTGTTCTGTCGTCTTTTGCCGACAATATCCTTGTTTTCTTACGAGGGGCAATTTATTCACACCTTGTCCGAACTTTTAATATACAAACGTTTATCCATCATACATTCATGTTGCAATACTTTTCGTAGCTTCCAACCTCTGTAGACATTATCTAGACAACTAATTTAATCCAGTCAAAAACTATCCTTAAAATCACACCTGTCATTTTTTGCGATATACGTGTGGAAATGAGCGGTTTTTCCTTGACATCAATTTATTCACTCCATAAAAGGGAGTACAGTTATGAATACAATAAATAAACTGCTTAAAATAACCGGTGTGATCGGTTGGTCGTGCGTCTGCCTGACGGTGAAAGCGGATCCCATGACTTTGGAGGGAATTAAAGAGTTTTTTGAGAAGGAAAAAAAGAGGCAGATAGAATGATGTCCGAAACACTTCAAAAGATGCATGATAGTCTTCCGACGATAATAAAAAGAGGCAACTAAGAAGTCCTCAGCATCGAGAAATGAAGCCGGACGGTTGAAACTAGGACCATCGTTAAAAGTAAGAAGCGCGCTTTTGAAACTTGTTACTGGTTGCTTTATAAGAGGAGTTTCGTATAACGAAAAAGATAGATCGTTTGATCTTGAAGTTGAGCGTTTCTACGGAAGAAACGGTTCACCGATCGGTGAGGTACCTTTCCCTATTTGTGAAGAACGACTATGCGCTGAAGAAGTGAAAAATTATATTCTCGGCTCGTCGAGTCTCGAAGCAATTTCACAGTCTGTTACGGAAGAGGAATTGCGAAAACGTGGCGTAACGGATGAAGAAATGAAATCTTTTGGAGATTTTTGATTCGGAGTATAAAGACAAAGCCTTAGCGTTGCTTAATGATAAAGAACTTTTGAAAAATGAGATAGAAAAGTATGCGAATAGTATAACGATTTTACAATGCGTCCCGGTTAAAGTTAAAGAAACACGCCTAGGTTTCAAAATTGGCGTCGATCAAAACAAGAAAGATACTTTGAAGGTAGAAAAGTTAGGTTTAGAAAAGTGGGATCATAACTTATGGTATGTGTCCGAAGGATCGTCCGTACGGAAATATATTGTAGAGGTATTGACGGATTGCCTTTCATGCAAAACAGGTCCCGAAAAGATTATCCTGTTCTTGCTTTTTTGTGAGAAGACATCATCGGAAGAGCGGTTACAGTGGTGTGAATCTAATAAGTTTTCTTACCGTACCTTCGAGAATCGGATAACCTTTCCGCGCGACAAATCGCAATATGGATCTCGAGTTATATTGCACGAAATCGGGCATTATTTGGAACAATGTTTAGGATTTAAACAAACTTCCGAGGGGTACCGAAATCCTTTTGCCAAAAAACTTCTTCTGTTGGAGTATGAAAAAGATGGCAAAGTTTTTGTTCCTGAACTTTTGCGTGAATGTTTTCAAGGTTTTTTACGGGATTTGAGTTTTGAAGATAAAGTGCCGAACAGCTTCAGCAAAAGCGATTTGTTCATGTATTGGCAATTATATGCACGCTGGGGATCGAAACATGAAATTTCAAATATTTTGGGTGTTTATTTTGAAAAAGATCCTCAGACGATTTACATTAACACTTTATCTGATATTCAAGGATTACAGCGCGTTCGATATGGACATGAGTATGGACCGACTGCTTACAATAAGTTTTGTTTCAATATGGTATTAAATAAAAAATCCGATGAATTAGAGAAATTCAAGGAGCAGGGCGGGTTGCGTGTCATAATTGATGCAAATTGGAAAAAAATCGATTCTAAAGTTCTACACCTTTTGTGTAAATTGCATAAACGTGAGTTTAATGGAGATTATTTAGATTACGCAGATGTGAAAAAGAAAGATGATGTTGCAAAAATGCGATGTTACGTTAGCAAATACAAATCTTCCAATGAATAGTTGATTGCAGATATCAAGCGATAAAAAGATCCGTTCGGAGGAGATTAAAATTCGTACATCGGAAATTTAC
>CADARG010000099.1 GCA_902790255.1 uncultured Pseudomonadota bacterium
ATATGCGAACGCAGATTTTATTTTTTCGCAGTCCATTTCCGTAACGCCAACGGATCTCGCGATCCGAATACCAAAAGGAATTGATAAAACAAATAAAAACCTATGAATTAAGTAATTTGAGTAACTGCTTGTTATATTATAAAATGCCAGAGGCTAAATTTTAGGTGGCGAATTCAAGAATGGCAACGTTGTTTGGTATGATAAAATTTATATTTCAAATTGGCACAATGGTTAATAAAATAGTGCATGATATTGTTGAATCACCCGAATTTCAACAATTTATCAATAGATTAAAAACATATCAACCTACTATAAAGCTGGAGATAAATACTGGGTTATTGATGACGAAAATCTGTTGAATATCTTACGCGATAAACCAAGCGAAGAATACTCTAATCATATAACTGAGTATTATACAAAAAATAACTATGCAAATATTGGAAAGTTATTAAATTCCTGGCGGACTATCGAAGGTATTAATTCAGAAAGAATGGTGATATTTGAGAACTGCTATAAGGCAATGCAAACAGTAGAAAATAAGAGGATTATTAATGATATAATAATCCCGACGTTAACAGCCCAAATTACAGGATTGTCAGAAGACTTGCACAAGTTAGTACCGGGCGATATTCATGATAGCATAAAGAAAGAACTAGCAAGTAACAGCAAAATTCCTTCTGAGGGAGAAATTACTATTGAATATTTGTGGAAACAAGAACAGACAAGAGAAGTTCTCGATTGCTATACTGTAATATCCGAAGCAGTTATGAAAAATACAAGGAAAATTGAAACTTTTAAGAAAGAGGATTTAGAGAAGTATACCTCTTTCAATTTGCTAACACATATTGAATAGCATCGAAAATGGATATGAATTTTTGTTTTAAAGTCCCGATTTTTTTCTTTAAATAGCTCCAGAAATGTTCAATTGGGTTCAAATCCGGAGAATACGGAGGTTGGTACACGAGGCTGCAGCCCGCTTTTTCGATCGCCTCTCGAATTTTGGGCGACTTATGTATACTTGCATTATCCATTATAACTATTTGATTTTTCTTTAAATTTGGCACTAACATCTCTTACAATTCCGAGTTGCATGTTCCGTAATATCCGAAAGGCGCTAAAATCTCCTTTCCGCATTTGCCTGCAACTATACTGCATCTCTCAAATTTCCGACCAGGAACCGTTTCATACACTTGTTTTCCCTTCGGAGCTCGACAATATTCTCGATGTAAATGCCTATCTATGCCTGATTCATCTACAAAAACCAGCCTATTTTTGTTCTGTTTTTTTAGGAATTCTGTAAATTTTTTCCGCTTTTCTGAATCCGCTTCTTTGTAAATTTTTCGTTTTTTTATATTTGACTCCCAATCGATGCAATGCGTTCCAAATTGTTGTTAAACCTACTGAAAAATGAGCGGCGATCTCTCGTAAATATGCGTCCGGATGCTCTTTCACATAAGCCAACAATTTTTCATGATTTATTCGATGCGGACTCCTCGGAACAAACTCAAACACCAGCATGATTTATTCGATGCGGACTCCTCGGAACAAACTCAAACACCAGCCTTTTTCCCTCTTTATCCATCTTTTTCCAGATGCTAACCGATTTCATCGAAACCCCAAACGTCTCTGCTGTCTCTTTTATTGTGTGCCCTTTCTTCAAAAACTCTACAACCTTAACGCGTAGATCTTCACTATAACCTGCCATATCTTTCCTTTTTTTACCTTCCCCATTATACCAGTTATTATAGTAATATCATTAGGAAATTAGTATAACGTAAAGCTGATAATTATCGCGAATAATTAAAATCCTAGGCAGATTATAAAGAAGAAAAGAATGTAACGAATTAAAGCGGAGCGGGATAAATAAGAGAAAAAGGTTGTGAACCTATTCAAAAGCAGATTTTTCTTCTAAATTTTTGAAATTTTTATCTCAAATATCTGTATAAGTTCACCACAAATGAGACGGAATAGCCTCCGAATGATTATGAATATACAACAAGGGAGTGAGTCCATTCAAGGAAGAGTGAGGTCTATAGATATTATATTTTCGAACAGCCTGCTGAAGAGCCGATCTCATAGTTGTTATCGAGTCAGCAAGTAAGTTTGGATTCGAGTAGAATTCTTCACGAAAAGTTTTATTTCCGCGTTCGACGCCTCCATTATTTTTCGGAGTTGCAGGCGGATTCACAAAAAGCGGAATTTTTAACTCTGCGCAGGCGTTCTCAAATTCGAGCATAAATTCAGATCCTCCATCGACTTGAATCGATCGAATTTTATACGGAGCTTCAGCAATTAAA
>CADARG010000100.1 GCA_902790255.1 uncultured Pseudomonadota bacterium
TTGGGAAAAGCGGATACAGTTTGCGGAAAGTGTATTTTTGCTTGTCCGTATACCCAAAAGTATATTAAAAAATTATAGTTTTACCGCTAAAGAGAAATCATTAGCCAAAGGATTGATGTCCAAACCCTGTATCTTTTTGTCCAAAACTTAATAGCCCCATCAAGATTTTTATGGGTATGCAAGTAAATGTCATCAAAACCTGATT
This sequence comes from uncultured Pseudomonadota bacterium, assembly GCA_902790255.1. Taxonomy (GTDB): domain Bacteria; phylum Pseudomonadota; class Alphaproteobacteria; order UBA3830; family UBA3830; genus UBA3830. The sequence goes on from CADARG010000100.1 coordinate 206, forward strand.
GATTAGCAAAATTTTCAGCCACATCAAACATTTTGGAAGCCAGTCCGCAACGTCGGCATCTCCTGTCAACGAATAATCTCCATATGCTTGAAGTTGATTCATTAGAATACAAATGTCTAAATTCCGGAAAATCTTTGTCATAAGCTCTTATGCCAATGGTTGCTATTACTTCACCAGTTTCTGTATAGGCAACAAAAAAATTATTTCTTTTTGGATTTACGTAATATTCATCCATGTTCACAATATCCTGATGCCATTCCGGTTAATCGAACAGTAATACTTTTTTATTGATTTTGAATAACTTTAATATTGATAAAGTACAAATTGATATATAAAACTTATCATTTTAAATTGAAAAGGTGATTTAATGGAGAAATTATTAGATGTTGAAAACGTTTCTATTTCATTCATTCAATATACTCAAGGTTTAAATCAAAGGGATTTGAAAGTTATCACCGATTTAACTTTAGATATTTCTGAAGGTGAAATACTGGCAGTATTGGGTTCAAGTGGATCAGGTAAAAGCCTGCTTGCACATGCAATATTCGGAATACTGCCCGAAAACGCAAACCTAAACGGAAAAATCAAATACAAAGGAAAAGAACTAACACAAGAAGACAAAGAAGAAATCAGAGGAAAAGACATAGTGCTTGTTCCCCAATCAGTGAATTTCCTAGACCCTTTAATGAAAATATCCGACCAGGCAATAGGACACGTAGAAACCGATGCAGAAAAGAAAGAGAAAAAACAAAAACAAAGAGAAATCTTCGAACACTACAATCTCGGTCCTGAAGTGGATGACATGTACCCATTCCAACTTTCCGGGGGAATGGCCAGAAGAGTTCTCGTATCCACAGCATTACTATCAGACCCAAAACTGGTCGTTGCAGACGAACCAACACCAGGATTAGACCAAAAAACAGTAGAAGATGAAAGAAGATGGAATCGGAGTGCTTCTAATCACACACGACATCCACGCAGCCCTCGAAGTAGCAGACAGAATCGGAATATTCTACTCAGGATACGTAATCGAAATCGCACTCAAAGAAGATTTCACAGGCGACGGAGAAAACCTCCTACACCCATACACAAAAGCACTCTACAAAGCACTGCCTGCAAACGGATTCGAACTAACCAAAGGACACCAGCCGCTGCACGGAGAAATACCAAACGGATGCCCATACTACGACAGATGCGAAATGAGATTCGACAGATGCAGGGACGAACGCCCCGAACTCATCGACCTAGGAAACAAAAAAGTCAGATGCTTTAAATACGAAGGAGGCATAGAAGATGGAACTTAAAGCCAAAAACATAACATTCAAATACCCCTCTGCAAAAAATTACCTGTTAAAAGATGTTAATCTCGAATTGGACAACAACAAAATCATAGGACTGATTGGTGACAGCGGAAGCGGAAAATCCACATTATGTAAAATATTGTCTGGATATGTTACAAACTACGAAGGTAACGTAACATTTGACGGAGCCCCACTTCCTAAAAAAGGATTCAAACCTGTACAATTAATTTACCAACACCCTGAAAAAGTAATGAATCCAAAATGGAAAATGAAACAGGTTTTGGAAGAATCATGGGAAGTTCCTGATGACTTTTTAGCCGAATTCGGCATCCAAAAATCATGGCTTACAAGATTCCCACAAGAGCTCTCCGGAGGAGAACTCCAAAGGTTTTCAGTGGTGAGATCCCTGAATCCAAACACAAAATTCCTAATCGCCGACGAGATGACAACAATGCTCGATGCAATTACACAGGTGCAAATTCTAGATTCCGTCTTGAAAATCGTCAAGAAAAACAATATGGGATTCCTGCTCGTCAGCCACGACATG